>NZ_JBFBAE010000002.1:0-176388 GCF_040689465.1 Amycolatopsis sp. NPDC051373
ACCTCCGCCAACGCGGCTCCCCCGAATCCAAACCCGTCGGCGCCCAACACCACCTCACCGACGAAACCGGCTGACCACAGCACGTGGTTGTCAGCTGATGCATTTGCACTGCAAGGTGGCTCGACAACGAGGATGATGGCGTGGATGCACCCATCCGCGCACAACCACGTCGTCAGCACGACCCCGCCCGCGGCTGACGTCGAACTTCGACGTTCCGCCGAGGGCGTCGTGGTCGACGCCCGCGGCGAGTTCGACGCGCTCACCAGCCCGAAGCTGCGGGCGGCACTCGACGAAGCCCTCGGTGAAACGCCCGCTGTGCTGGTGGTGAATCTGACGGAAACCGCGTTCTTCTCCTCCGCCGCGATCGGGGTCCTGATCGACGCCGACCTCAAGGGCGGCTCGACCACCTCGGTACGAGTCGTCGCTCCTCGCGCGATCCGTCGCACGCTGCAGATCCTCGGCCTCGACAAGCACTTCGGTTACTACGACAGCACTCAGGCAGCCCTGGCCGACGGGCCAGGGTGAAACATCATCGCCGAAGCTGTGGCGCGCAGATCCTGAATCGCAGGCGGGGGCCACAACGGAAATCACCGCACGACCGCTGATCGGCGGAGGACAAGGAGTCGCGGCATCATGTGCCCGACGAGCGAGCCGGCCGGTGAACCTCCCCCGGCGTTGCACCTGCACCAACCGGCCCGTGCGCAAGACGCCAGCGCGCTGAGGTACGAGGTCGTCCATCGGGCCCGCGAACGGGGCCTGCAGGAAGCCCTTGTCTTCGATCTCGAGCTCGCCGTCTGAGGAAGCGCTGATCAACGCCTCCGAGCACGCCGACCGACAGCGGCGGCGGGCACTCTCGGCCTGCACGCCCACCTCGAGAATCAAACGGTCCGTGTCACGGTCACCGACACCGAAGTCGCGGCCGCGCGGGCGGGGCGCCACCTGGATCACGCGTACCGCGGCTGACACGCATCGGTCGGCCCGTGCACCTGACCGCCGCCCGCTACCGCGGGATCCTCGCCTGCGACGCACCGAACGCCTGCGGTGCCAATCTCGCCGTCCGAGCCGACGCGTTCAACCGCTGTTTCGGCTGGGCGCCGGGTCCCACCGCTGCCACGAACACGGCGGCGGTGGTTGTTCACGAGCCCGCGCCGGGCGGCCTCGCGGAGTTGCTGCGGGAAATCAGCGTAGGCCGTTGACGAGACCGAGCCACTCCTGTGCCTCCGGCAGAGTTCGGTGGATCGGCAGCGTCCGGTCGAGGCCTAGCAGCCGGGCCGGCCGAAGCACGGCGTGCTGGGTGGTGACGATCGCGAACGGCACCTCGGCCCTCCGCGCCGCCTCGCATGCCCGGGCGAGCGCGCTCAGACCGCAAGACGAGCAGAAGGTGGCCTCGCGCAGGTCGATGATCAGCGCGGCAGGCCGGAGTTCGAGCTCCTCCGTCAACCGCTTCGAGAGCGGGCCCGTGATGGTGAGGTCAACATCACCGCGGACGATCACCATACTTGCTTCGGCCGTGGTGACAACCAGCATGCTGGGCGACTGCGCGACCTGGACGAACGTGGAAGCACTGGCGAGTCGGGTCATAACAGGCCTCCTTCGCCGAAACGGAGGCATGGTCCGCAGGCACCTACTTCGCCGCGAGGCCTCTGGATGCATCCGGGAAGGACGACGGGCGGCGACCTTCCGGTCGAACCGCAGTAGAAACGCAGTCTACGCCGCGGCGCTCGTGATCGTCCGGTCGTGGTCGCCGGGCTTCGAGCACGGGTACCAGCAGCCGGTGACGGACTTCCGTCGCGACGACCCGTCGGCATCCGACATCCGGCATCCGACGCCACCGCCGCGGATTCTCTTACGCCGCTGCGGTCGGCGAACGGCATACCGATGCTGCGACCCTCGCGCGCATCGAAGACCTCGTGAACCCGCCAGCCTGGCGCGACGTCTGCATCGCTCCCGACCCGACGGCTTGGCCGGGTTCTCCCGTCATCCCGTCGGCCCAGTGCAAGCGCCGCGCGCGTGTCCCGTGGTCAGGTGGGCCGGCTGGACAGCGCGTCGCGGATCTTGTCGATGAACGCCACGCCCGGGTCAAGCAGCCGGTTGGCCGGCGGTTTGTCCGGCGCCGAAGGATGGGGCCGAGTGGGAGCGCTCTTCTTCGCGTCCAGGACTTTACGACCCAACCGGCCCAGCTCTTCGACAGAACACGCGGCCCGGAGCCCGGGCAGCAGGACATTCTCCTCGTCCTCGATGTGGTGGCGAACGTCCCGGATCAGCCTGCCCAGCAGATCGTCGAACTGCGAATCATCCGACTGAAGCCCCTCAAGCTCCTTCATCACCTCCTCAGCTTCAGCGTGCTCCCGGATCTCCTTGTCGGCCAGCTCATCGCCATTCTCCAAATACTCACGCGCCGCCGGGTACACAAACTGCTCCTCAGCGACCGAGTGGCGCACGAGCTCCGCAATGACATGGTCGGTCAGATCCTTGCGATGCGCCCAATCGGTACCGCTTTCCAACTCGGCGAACACCTCTTCCACCGCACGATGATCACTGGTGATCACCGTGATCAGATCATTGTCTTGTTCGGAGGCCATGGCACTCACTCCCGTCCTGCAATATCGATATCACCGGGATACCCACCTCACCAACGTCAAACGTCCGACACCCTGACGACGTCGTATGCCTCTTCGACGAGGCGACAGCGCTGCTCATCAGCCTGTCGCAGGACACTCACCACTCATCTCGAACCGGACAGCTGAACGTCGCTGTGCAACGCGGCGAGCCGACTGTCCCGCCAACGCCACAAAAGATCTTGTAATACCAAGGTGCCGGTCCGCTTGACTTGGGCGAGCATTGTAGCTACGCGGCGCGGCGGCATGGCGCGTGGCGGACCCCGCCGGCGCGAGTTCTCCCCTACCGTGCCGGTGGGGTGCATTGCGCGAGTGCGCTACGACGCCGCCAAGACCAGCGTTCGGCTGGCCGACGAGCAACGCGGTGTGAGCATGCGCGAGAGCTTTCACGAAGAGCTGAACCGCCTCAGGACGGAGCTGCGGCGGATGTGCGCGCTCACGGCCGAGGCCATCCGCCGGGCGAGCCGATCACTGCTGACCGCAGATCTGGATCTCGCCGAGCAGGTGGTCGCCGCCGACGCCGAGATCGACTGGGCCCGCGCGGACTGCGAATCGCAAGCCCAGGCGCTTCTGGCCCTACAGGCGCCAAAAGCGCACGATTTGCGGGCGATCCTAGCCGCAATCTACTGCGCGGAGCGGTTCGAACGGATGGGCGACTTGGCCGCGCACATCGCCGGCATCACCCGTTTCGCCCACCCCTCCTGCGCCGTTCCGGTCGAGCTCGAACCCGCGTTCGCGGAGATGGGTGGCGCCGCCGCGGGCATGGCGGACCGCCTCGCAGAGCTGATCGCCCGCGAGTGCGCGTGCGGATTCGCCGACCTCGCCGAAACCGACCAGACCATCGACACGGTGCGCGCCCGCGTCCTGGCACTGATCACGAGCGACCAATGGCCCCACGGCGTCCAGGCAGCTATCAACCTCGCCCTGCTCGCCAGGTTCTACGAACGATTCGGAGACCAAGCCGTCGCCGTCGCAAACCGACTGGGCTTCGTTGAAACCGGCGAACTTCCCTTCCACACCCACACCTAACCCAGCCCCGCGTCATCACCGCAGGGATGCCCAAGGGGGCGGGCCCGTTCCCGCGCGGTCCGCACCACAACACGCGCTTCATCGCCGAATCGCGCGCTACGCATTCCCTCGCAGCCCCTCCAGGTGACGATTCGAGAATCATGCTCGCCCGGCAGCACCGGGCGACCAGGCATTCGGCGAGGTTCTCACCGTCGACCAGCTGCATCACCAGGAACCGCCGGCCGTCGTCGGTACCGTTGTCCCAGCAACGCCACCACGCGCCGGTGATCGATGCCGGCCCGGACGGTCTTCTCGCGCACCCGCCGCATCTGCTCGACCGCGACGACGTTTCGCTCGGGCACCTAAACGCGCGCAGTCCCGCAACGGCAGATCAACCGTCCCACGTCGTACCGTTCGCCGATCGAGACCGGTGCATTGTCGCGAGGTCCCTGGGGAAACATGGCGGCGCTTCCGAGTGAAACCGCGGAGAGGTAGCGTCGACGCCGCCCACTCGCTCGTCCGGTCCTCCGCCTTGTGGCTGATCCGCCTGCCAGCTCGAACCATCCTCGACAGCGGTCTTGTGACGACGTCGTGCGCGCGCATCGATAGTTGGGCTACTACGCTGATGGCGTTCATGAAGCGGCCCAGCCCCTGTCGCCAAAAAATTAGGCTGGAGACATCGTGCCGTTCTCTGCGACGGTCCACCGCATCGACAACGGAACGCTGCGAGTCGACGTGCGGGGCCAGGTTCTTGCCGCAGCGGCCGCCGAGCTGGGCATCTTTATCATGAGGGTGATCGCGACCGAACAACCCGACGAACTCCTGATCGATCTCCGGGACGCGACCGCGCTCGACGCCTGCGGAGCCGACCTGCTTTTCGCGGGCTACGTCACGGCCATCGACTGCGGTACGACCTACCACGTCCTGCACGCCCGCGGCCAGGCCCGTCGCATGCTGCAAGCCAAAGGGACCCTGGACGTCCTTGCCGACAGCAACGACCTTGGCGCGCTACTACTGGCCGTGAGCACTCTCCCGAGGCCGGAGCCACCAACTTGATCGCTCCTCGGCCGAACCCGGTTTCATCACCTTTCCCCGCTGCGCCGCCTTCGCCTCGTCCGGCAGCATCCGCGACGCGGCGGCGGTCATCTTGTTCTTGGCACCAACCACCACTTTGTCGTCACCGGCCATGAGCGCGGCGAACCCGGCTTCCGCGACGTCAGGAACGCCTTCGACGCGGCGTACACCACCTGATACGGCGCCGGCGCAGCCCCCGCGATCGACGACGTGAACAACACCCGCCCATGACCCCGGTCCACGATGGCCGGCACCACGCACTTGACGAGATGCACCGGGTGCCGCGCTCCCCGCCCACGTCGCGCAACGGCCGCGCGAGGAGGAGCGCCGGCAACCCGACCGGCCCGAGCCGATATCGCCGTGGCTCGACGACACGGTGCGCGAGTCTGGCCTCCGGCGCGATCCCGGTTCACCGCCGCGCAAATGGGTAGCCGAGTCCTCATGGACGGGGCGGGGACAACGATCGGGGTCGAGGAGGAGTTCCTCCTCGTCAACCCGCGCACGGGACGGACGGTACCGTGTGCGGACCGCGTGCTGGCGCGCTTTGGGCACAACGGCGGGTTGCCCAAAGGAGCGATCGTGCAGCGGGAGTTGCGCCCGACGCAGCTGGAGCTGGCCACCGGCGTCTGCACGAGTGCCGACGAGCTGCGGCCCCAGCTGACCACCGGGCGCCGGTTGCTCGCCGCGGCCGCGGCCGCAGAGGACTGCGCGCTCGTCGCGTCCGGCACCCCCGTGTCACTGCCGGGCCGTGGGGCCCAGCCGGAGCCACAGGGCCGGTACGCGGAGATTCACGAGGCCTACGGCCCCCTCGCCGCCGACTACGAAGCCTGCGGCTGCCACGTGCACGTCGGCGTCGACGCCCCGGACACGGCCGTCGCGGTGGTGAACCACCTCGGCCCCTGGCTGCCGGTGCTGCTGGCACTGTCGGCCAACTCGCCGTTCGCCGACGGCCGCGACACCGGGTACCACAGCTGGCGCATGGTGCTGCAGACCCGCTTCCCCGGCTCCGGCGTCGCTCCGCACTTCCGCAGCCACGCCGAGTACCAAAGCACGGTGGATGCGCTCGTGGAGTGCGGGGCGCTCGTCGACCGCGACCAGAGCTTCTGGCTGGCCCGGCCGTCACCATGGCTGCCGACGGTGGAACTGCGCGTGGCCGACACCGCCGCGACCGTCGATGGCGCGGTGCTGCAGGCGGTGCTGTCGCGCGGCCTCGTGCGGACCGCGCTGGCCGACCTGGAGCGCGGGATCGAAGGACCGCGCCTGTCGCCGCAGGTGTGCGCCGCCGCCGTCTGGGCCGCCGCGCGCCACGGCCTCACCGGGCTCCTGGTGGATCCCCGGCTCGAACGACAGCGCCCGGCCGCCGACCTCGTCGAAGACCTGCTCACGCACACCGCCGGCGCGCTCGAGGAAGCCGGCGACCTCGCCCTCGCCGGATCACTGGCCAGCCGGCTGCTCGTCGACGGCACGGGGTCGGTCGCGCAGCGCTCCGCGGCGGCCGGCGGGCTGCGCGCGGTGGTGCGGCTGCTCGAGGAGCGCACCGTGCCCGTCTCGGGGCATGAAGCGGCCGCCGCGGGGTAACCCTCCGGCCATGACGACTCTGCAGTCCGCCGAGCTCCCCACCGCCCGTGGGCCGTTGTCGGCCGCTCTCGCCGAGACCCTGTCCGCTTCTCCGCCCGGGTGCGCCCTTCCGCTCGACGCGATCGCGGAGACCGACCCGTTCGGCGACGACCTGCAGCTGGCGCTGCACCTGTGTTACGAGCTGCACTACCAAGGTCTGCCAGGCGTCGACGACGGCTGGGAATGGGACCCCGAGCTGCTGCGGCTGCGGGCTGCGCTGGAAGCGCGCTTCCTGAGCGCGTTGCGCGCCGCTTTGCCCGGTGGCGACGATGTCGACGGCGAGTTCGCCGCGCTGCTGGTGGAGCCGATCGACGCGGCCGGCGTTTCCCACTACCTGCGTGACGAGGGCGAGTGGTGGCAGGTGCGGGAGTTATTCGCCCACCGCTCGATTTACCATCTCAAGGAAGCCGATCCGCACGCGTGGGTCATCCCGCGGCTGCGGGGCCGGGCCAAGGCGGCGCTCGTGGCCGTGGAGTTCGACGAGTTCGGCGGCGGCCGCCCGGAGTACGTCCACTCGCGGCTGTTCGCCGACCTGCTGCGCGGAGCCGGGCTCCCCGACGGCTACCTGGCCCTCCTGGACCACGTGCCCGCGCCGATGCTGGCGATCGTCAACGCGATGTCGCTGTTCGGGCTCCACCGCGCGCTGCGGGGCGCGCTCGTCGGCCACTTCGCCGCCGCGGAGGTCACCACCGCGCCCTCGGCTCAGCGCATGGTGCAGGCGCTCACCCGGCTCGACGCGGCCGCGGAGTGCAAATTCTTCTACACCGAGCACATCGAAGCCGACGCGGTGCACGAACAGGTGATGCGCCACGACGTGGTCGGGGACCTGCTCGAGCACGAACCGACGCTCGCGGCGGACGTGGTGTTCGGTGTGCAGGCCACGAACCACCTCGAGGACCACCTCGGCGAGCACCTGCTGGGGTGCTGGCGCACCGGGCGGTCCTCGTTGCGTCAGCCGTTGCCTTGAGTCCGGACCCGCTTGCGGTGGCTGGTGTCGCACAGCGGGAAGCACTTGTTTCGCCGGCAGGTGCACACCGCCACAAGGAATCGGTCGCAGCGCACCACGTTACCTTCGGGCGTCTGCAGCTCCACTGGTCCTTCGATCAGCAGCGGCCCACCCTGGACCATCCGCACCCGCCGGTGGTCACGGCCTTCACCGGTCGGCACGGAGCACCACCAGTTCCTCTTTCCGTACTTGCGGGGCCACGAATCCGGACTGCTCGAGGAAGTCCTTCCGTCCGGAAAGGACCGGCCCGAACGGGACCATCGCCCGGGCGACGACTCGTGCCCTCAGCCCCGCGGCGGTGAGCAGGCGGACCGAACGGTCCACGCCGGACATCACGGACTGCACCAGCAACAGGAACCCGCCTGGCGCAACGAGTGCCGGGGCGACCTCACACAACGGATCCAGCACCGCGCGTCCGTCGGTCCCGGCGTCGCATCGGCGGTCCGGCCGGGCCTGTTCCGCCGGCATCGGCACGTACGGCGGATTGGTCACGACGACGTCATAGGGGCCCTCGTCCGCGGCTGCGAGCAGGTCGCCGCGGCGCACGCGCACCGGCAGCCCGCGCAGCGCCGCGTTCACCCGCGCCGACAGCAGTGCCCGCCGCGAAAGGTCCACGGCCAGCACGGCTTCCGCTCCCGCGCGGGCGAGTGCGATGGCAAGCACGCCCGTCCCGGTGCACAGGTCGAGCGCGCGGGCGCCGGCGGGCACCCTGGCCCGGCGCACGGCGGACGCCAGCAGGCACGTGTCGGCTTGCGGACGGTAGACGCCGGGCAGGCGGAGCAGGCCGCGTGCGGGGAGTGCGGGCCCCGGAGGGAATGCGGGCAGCACCTTCCGCAGGGTCGTGGCGCCGTCGGCGGTCTCGTCCGCTTCTTCCGCGGGTACCGTGGTCATCGGGTCCTCCTCGGCGTCAGGGTCACCGCCGATTACCCGGCTACCGACCGGACAAACTTCGCGCGGTCGCGGCGAAACCAGGTTTCGACCTCCGCGCCGGCGCAACCACCGGTACCTGGCGGCTCTGCGCTTCCCGCTCTCGCTGTGGGTGAACACCGCACCGGCCGGCGATCGCACGGCCACCGGGCTTGTGATGCACGTTTCCAGCCGTCGCAACGGAAACCTGCACTGTCGCCAGCGCTACCGCCGCCGCGTGCGCCGGCGCTCCACCTTCCCGCCCAGACCAGCATCGTCCGAGAGGACCCCAACCGCGCCTTCCACCTCGAAACGGGGAGCAGCTGGGATAGCTCCATCGGGGAGTTCGCGCCGCTCGCCGGTTACGTCGTGACGAAGAGGCGGCCGGGGTCACCGCGCGACGATGTCGAAGCTCAGCCCGAAGTTGTCCAGCGTCAGGGGGAGCTCCCCCGGGGTCAGCGTGGCGCCGTGCAGGTGGAAGTCGTGGGCCTGCAGCAGGTTCGCGAGCAGCATCGACGTCGTGAACAGCACCAGGTCGCGGCCCGGGCACGCCCCGGGGCCGCCGCTGAACGGGATGAGCGCGGGGTTGTTCGCTGCGCGTCCGTCGAGCCAGATGGCGGGCTCGAAGCGGTTCGCGTAGGGCAACTGGTCGGGGTCGCGGTGGAAGTACGGCGTGTAGACGAAGAACGTCGTGCGGTCGCGCCCCCATTCGGTGTCGGTGCGGCTTTCGCGCAGCAACGCCGGGGTGGTCGGCCACAGCCGCACGGATTCGAGCACACTTGCGCGTAGCGCTGGGAGTCGCTGCGGCTGGGCGAGGTCCAGACCAGCCAGCTCGTCACGGACTTCGGCGAGGCGGTCGGGGTGTGTCGCCAGCAGAGCGAGGCTCCGGAAGGTGACCATTCCGGCCGCGTCGAACGCGAACAACCAGTGCGGCAACTGGCCGGGTGGGTCGGTCTCACCGTCGTCCGGCGCCGCGGCCAGCGCGGCCGCGAGACTGTCCGGCCGATCGAGGCCGACCTGCCGGCGCACGAGGTCGAGGAATCGCCGGCGCGTCGCGTGGCGGCGCGGATGCAGGTACGCCCAGTTGGCGTCGAGGCGCAGACGTTCCAGCAGGTCTGTCAGCTCGCGGTCCTCGGCGGTGTCGCCGCCGAGGGCGATCCGGCGGACCGCCGTCCACCAATGCACGTTGAAGGTGTCCCAGTCGAGGCTGCGGTCCAGCATCGGACCGGCCTGCTCGTGCACGACCCGCGCCCACGGGCCGGCGAGCTCGTGGATCGCACGCCCGGGCTGCAACACGGCTTCGTTGACCTTCCGCCGCACCGCTCGCTCGTGACCATCGGAGATCAGCACGCCGTGAGGCTGGAAGTGTCCGAGTGCGGCCGATTTCTCCGTTGTGTCGGGGCTGAACGGCGACGGCGTGCCGGCCAGCAGCGTCCCGACCTCGTCCGGCGACAGCACGACCTCGACCGACCGGCCGGGCACCCGCAACCACAGCGGACGCGCTCCGTAACGACGTCGCAGGCGGCGCAGCTCGTCCACGGCCGGTCGGTCGGCATTCAGCTTCTGCGCGAGATCGATGGCCCGCGGCCGCCGCTTGATGACGCCACCCGCGAGCGTCGGCAGCAGCACCCGGGCCGCAAACCGAAGGGTGTCCGCCACGCTCGCGCGCGCCGACGGCTCCGGCGGCCCGGCAGCATTCGTAAGGGCCTGTTCTGAGGGAATGGCTCGCGGTCCTTGTCGAGTCGCCATGCGGGAGGTCTACCCACTTCATCGGCCGGGTGAACACAGATCGCGACCGAATGTGCAGCAGGACGTCACCACGGGTGGCCCGGAGGTGCTGAGCGTCGGCTGGCCGGGGTCGTGGCTGCTCCGCGCTGAAGTAGCCAACGTAATGCCGACGATCATGCCGCCGCAGATCTTCACCCGCTGAGCCGGTTGACCGGCTCGGTGGCGGGTACTCGGAGCGCTCCGGACTGGCCCGAAGGAGGCTCATGACCACCACCAAGCACGAAACCGACCTGATCACGGTGATCGTCGACGACCACCACGCGGTAGAACGCGTGTTCACCGAGCTGGAATCGGGTGCGGACGACCCCGAACACCGCAAAGACCTCGTCGACCACGTCATCGCCGAGCTCGTACGGCACTCGGTCGCCGAGGAGCAGCACATGTACCCGGCCGCGCGCGAGCACCTCGACGGCGGCGACGAGCTCGCCGACCACGAGATCGAAGAGCACGCGGAGGCGGAGAAGGTGATGAAGGACCTCGCCCGCCTCGACCCCGGCGACGAGCAGTTCGAGACCCTCCTGGCCAAGCTGATGGAGGACATCCGCCACCACGTCAAGGACGAGGAAGAGGACCTCCTGCCGAAGTTGCGCGCCGCCTGCACGCCCGAGCAACTGCAGGACCTGGGGAAGAAGGTGCTGGCCGCCAAGGAACACGCACCGACCCGCCCGCACCCCGCCGCGCCCGACCGCCCGCCTGCCAACCTGGTGCTCGACCGCGGCGCCGCGTTCGTGGACAAGATCCGCGACGCGCTGACGGGTCGCCACACCTGATCCCGGTCGACGCCCCTGCGCCGCAGCCGCTCGTGAAGCGGCTGCGGCGCAGGCGTGTCGCGGTCCGGGTGATGAGTGCTCTCAGAAAGGCGGGCATGGCTCGCTCAGCGGCGATGTCGGTGGTGCTCCCGCGGCGACGACGCCGGAGGACATGCTGAAGTCGAGCTCCGAGATGATGACCGACTCGCTCCGCAACATCCGGATGCTTCGGGAACCGCCATCGGACGCGGTGCCCATCCCCGCACCGGATCGCACCGGTGGCGCCGTGCCGGTTCGCAGAGGTGGTGGTCATGGAACGCTGTCGCGCTCATCGCTTCCCACGTTCGCAGCCTGGGCGTGTCGGGACGGTCCCCGCCCGCGCGGGACTCCTGCGCCGCCGCAGCGCGACGCCCGGGTTCCGGGCTCCGGCTGCGGACGCCGATCCATCGGCCCCCACTCACGAGATCCTTGTGCATCAATGATGCGCACGGCCTTCACGCAGCACGGTGCCCGCGTCCCACGCCAGTGGCTCATCGCTCAGCGACTTCGGTGACCCGGTCAGCTGGGGTGAATACTTGCTGTCGGCCGACTTCCGAACCGCGCCCTGCAGAACTGGCAATCGGAATTCCTCGCCATCGGCTGCATGGCCATCTTCAGCGTCCACCTCCGCCAGCGCGGCCCGCCCGAATCGAAGCCCGTCGGCACCGAACACCACGTCACCGACGGGTCAGGCTGACTTCGGCGATCCGCCCGGCTGCACCTTCCGCGTGCGGTGCCTTGAATCGCCCATCCCCTCGCCTTCGAACGAGGATCGACTTGCGAGCCGGCCGCGGATGAGTTATGCATGAGTCATGCAAGCGAGGACGGCAAATCTCCTGGGCGCGACCGCACTGGCGGTGACCGACAGGGTTCTGACGGGCGCGCACCGCGAGGTGGGAGTCAGCGCCAGCGGCGCGGCTGCCCTGGTGGTCGCCTCAGCCGGCCCCGGGTTGAGCGTGACCGAGCTGGGCCGCCGGGTGGGGCTGAGCCAGTCTGCGGCGGCCCGCATGGTCGACTCGCTGGAGCAGAGCCGGTTGCTGGAACGACGCCCTCGCCAAGGCCGGGAGGTGATCATCGAGCTCACCCCCGAGGGCCGGCGCGCGGCGCACACCCTGCTGGAGGCGCGCGGAGCTGGGCTGACCGGCTTGATCGAGGTGCTCAGCGAGCACGAGCAGGAACAGTTCGCCGACCTGCTGGCCAAGCTGCTGACCCGCCTTTACGAGGACGTCGGCAGCGCCGAGCTGTTGTGCCGGCTGTGTGATCGGGCCAGCTGCACCCGCGGCGCGGTGTGCCCGGTCGGGCAAGCCGAGCGGGACCGAGGGAGCTGACCCGTGGGTACGCTGCTCGCCTTGGCCTCAGCGGTCTCCTACGGCCTGTCCGACTTCGTCGGCGGTCTCGTCTCGCGCCGCGCGCCGTTCGCCGCGGTGGCACTGCTCGGGCAGGCCGGCGGGCTGCTGCTCGCGCTGCTCGTCACGCCGATCCTGCCGGCCGGCGCCGTCACCCTCGCCGACCTGGGCTGGGGAACGCTCTCGGGCGTGGGCACCGGGGTGGGCATGGTGTTCCTGTTCCGGGGTCTGGCGCGCGGCGCGATGAGCGTGGTCGTGCCCACCAGCGCCGTGGCCGGCGTCGCGTTGCCAGTGCTGGCGAGCGTGGCCTTCCTCGGGGAACGCCCACCACTGCTGACGTGGCTCGGCATCCTGATCGCCGTGCCCGCGCTGTGGATGGTGTCCCGCACCCGCACCGCCGCCGAATCGGCAGCCGGGCCGGCCGTGGACGCGCTCATCGCGAGCATCGGCATCGCTGTGCAGTACCTGGCTCTGGCGCAAGCCGAGCCGGCGGCGGGAGCGTGGCCCGTCGTCGCCGGACGCGTCGCGGCCATCCTCACGGTCCTGCCATGGACCACCTTCCCCCGCCTGCGTCTTCCCGCGGCGCGCCTCACCTTGCCCGCCGCCCTGTCCGGAGCTGCCGCCGCGATGGCGCTCCTGTGCTACCTGCTGGCCACCCGGCACCAGCTCGTGGTGATCGCCGTGGTCCTGTCGTCGCTGTATCCCGTGCTGCCGGTCCTGCTCGGCATCATCGTGCTCCGGGAACGGCTGCGCACAACACAGGCCTGCGGCCTACTCGCCGCAGCTGCAGCCATCGTTCTGCTCACCACGACTTGACGCGCTGCATCAACGGCAAAGAAACCGACGGCGTAACAGCTCCGGCGTCCGCAGAAGTCCAGGATCGTTGCGCATCCGCCGTCCGTTCGTTCTCGAAGCCCATCGTCATACATTTGATGGCGCTACATCGGGAAGTTGCCCCTCGCCGAGACCTCGCGAAGGAGTGATCACCATGCAGCACCCCGAATCGACCGGCGTCGCCGACCTTCTGCTGCACTCCCCACCGCGTCACAGCCGGCGCGGCGGAGCAGGCAATGGGCGGCGCGGCGAGAGCGATCTGGCGAAGCGCTACGGTGCCGCGCAAACCGAGCTGGAGCAGTGGCGGCAGGCGTTGTCGTCGCGGGCGCCGATCGAGCAGGCCAAGGGCATCCTGATGGCGCAGTGTCGCTGCACGGCCGGTGAGACATTCGAGATCCTCGCACGCTGTCCCGAAACACCAACGTCAAACTTCGCGACGTGCCTCGCAGTTTGATCTCGGAAGTCGTGTCCACTCTGCGCCGCGGCAGCCCAGCCGACAGCAACAGCAGCCAGCCGGCAGACTCCCGTCGGCCGCTTCTTGACCGACGGGAGCCAGGCCCCGCGACCCTTCGCCGAGGTGCCCGACCTCTGGCTATCCGCTCACCGTTCGCGCAAACGCGGTCGGCCCGCCAGCGGGTCGTTCGCCCATGTGGCCGGCCGCTGGCCAGGCCGCATGCTCCGACTCAGCTTCTCCGTCACGGCGTCTCCGACCTGTCAATGCCATGCACAGCATGCCCGTCGAGCCGTGCCCGCGCCTGCACCTCGACCTCGGCTACCGAGGGACGGCGACGTCGGCGACACCATGCGAGACCGTCAGCCATTCCCGGGCGGCGGCGAGGTTGCCGTGCAGAAGGAGGACGTGGTCCAGCTTGAGCACGGCGATGGGGCGTCGAACCGCCTGCTGATCGCTTACGGTCACACACGGGATCCCGACGGCGTGGGCTTCGGCCGAAGCCTCCAGCAGCGCGCGCAAAGCCCGCGCGGAGCAGAAGCCCACGCGCGTCAAGTCGACGATCAACGCGCGCGGGCGCAGGGCGACCTCGTCGAGCAGCCGGCCGAGCAAGTGGTCGGCGACGGTGCAATCAAGGTCGCCGGTCGCGGCGACCACGGTCGATTCGAGGGCGCTGGTGACGGTGAACGTCGCCGCGCGGTGAGGAAATGGTCCTTTCATGAACGCTCTCACCTCCGTTGAGCCGGCGGCCTGAGGGTCACGCCGCGTCGCGGTTCTGGCAGCACCGCCGGATGACACCGGGTGCTGGCACTGGCGGCTGCTCGGCTGAACCGCGGACATTACGAACGTACCCAGGTGGGATGAACCTCATGCACCCCGCCTGGCCTGGCGGTTTTGCCGCTGCCATGAGCGGGTATCCGTAGGTCACGACGGAGGAGGAGCCGTGCCTGAGCAGAGCTGGAGCACCAAGCGCGAACGTCAGTACGAGCACATCAAGTCGTCGCAGAAGAAGCAGGGAGCCAGCACCGGACGGGCCGAGGAGATCGCCGCGCGCACGGTCAACAAGAACCGGGCCCAGTCCGGGGAATCCCGGACCGCCAGCAAGAGTTCCACCCGCGACACGTCGCCACAGAAACGCGGCGGAAAGCGGTCCGGCAACCGGCAAGGCCCCGGCGGGCCGACGAAGGACCAGCTCTACAACGAGGCCAAGAAGCGCAACATCAAGGGCCGCTCCAGCATGACGAAGAAGGAGCTGCAGAACGCCCTGGGCCGCTGATCGCCGGGGTGCGTGGCCACCCGCTGATCCACCCGGGCCCTCGCCACAGATCAACTCAATCGACGGCCGCGGCCGCGAGGACATCGCCATGCTCCCCGGCAGCGACCCGGTCACCAGAACGGAAGACGAGCGGATCCTGCGGATCGCCGAAACCGGCAGCAGGTTCGTCGAGCAGCTCCTGGACCTGGGGTGCCGAGACGGCGTCCGGATCGCCGGCCACCCCGGGCCGGGTTTAGGGGTGACCGGCGAGCGGTCCAGCAGCGGGCCGTGCCCGTGGTCTCCTTCCACTCCGGGCACGAGCTGAGGCGCGGCCCCAACCCCCGCTTCAGCGTTGCATCCCGGAGGCGCCGACGAACGCAGGCCACCTTGACCACTACCTCATCAGATCATCCGGACCCGTGTCGTCCCGATCCATCGGCGTGGACCACTCCGGCTCTCCGCCGAACGTCACCATGGCCCGGGACGGGCAACAAGGCGTGCTGCAGCACCAACCACGTCCACAAAGGATTCCAACGGGCGGCGCGATCGTGCTCACCGCCAAGATGAGTTTCCCGGCGCACGGGTATCTGTGGACATGCGTCGTCGGTCGCGGTGTCGTACTCATCGGTTCCTTTTACCGGCAAAGCAGAGAACACCGAACAGCAGAGCACGGCTCCCATGGAATTTACCCGCGCTCGCCGCGCGCCGGACAGATCTTCCGAAGCGGACTTCGTCGTTCTCGGGCGATGACTTCGCCGCAGTAGTACGACGAAAGCCGGTTCGACGCCAGGAATACGTAGGACGGCGCCAGGTCGTCGGGGTGCACGGCGCGTTCGAACGGCATCTGCAGCCCGAACTTCTCCACCTTCCCGGGAGGGAACGTGGACGGGATGAGCGGCGTCCACACCGGTCCGGCGCCACACCGTTGATCCGGATGCCGCTGCCGGCCAGGGCCTGAGCCATCGCCATCGTCCACGCGTGGATCGCACCCTTGGACGCGCAGTGGTCGATGAGGGATTTGTCGCCGCGCAATCCGTTGACCGAGCCGGTGTTGATGATCACCGATCCTTTTGAATCGTGAGTGTTCACAGATCTCGCGGATTTCCCGTGTCGTTCGGTCACGGAAGAAAGTCGGCGCACCGATCGGCGACATGAAACGGACCAAGGCGATCGGCTCCGGCGCCGCCGCACTCACCGACGAGCAGAACATCCTTATGGTGCGCCCCGACACCCGGACCGACGCGCATGGAAACCCGCTGCAACCCGAAGTGCTCACGCAGGTGCACGCCGGAGGTTCCGGCGCTGGCGACGACACGACCGACACGAGGATCGTCGTGCACATCCCCACAGGCGGAGGCCAAGCCACAGCCTTCTCAATCCCCCGCGACGCGTCCATGCAGACCGCCGGAAGTTGCGGCAACCACCAGATCAACTCTGCGTGCACCTACGGCCTCACCGCCAGAGCGGAAGACCCCTCCGCGGTTGGACGGCGTTCAGCGGCGAGCTGGGCTGACACCAAGGCGCCCGGACATATGCCCCGACTGCAACTCGAGCCGCGCCGCCCTGCAGCCGTGAAGGGGTGCGAGCACGTCGCCGCGGTCCAAGACATCAACGGAGGTGAGCACGAACTGGCGGGCGCGACAGCAGGCGCGGAGTTCGCCCCAGGCGATCGGAGTAGACACCGCCGACTGCTCGCGACCGCGAAAGGATTCCGGCGCCAAGGTGGTCGTAGCAGGTTTCTCTGCCTCCAGTCGATGAGCACCCACCCGGTGCGCCGAGCTTTGGCCATCACCGCGGTCACTCGTAGCAGGTTTCTCTGCCTCCAGTCGATGAGCACCCACCCGGTGCGCCGAGCTTTGGCCATCACCGCGGTCACTCGCCCGGGTTCTCGGGCGAGTCGTTGCGTCAGGCGTTTGGCGTAAGCGCGTGCTGTGCCTGCCAGCGGCCGGGCTGACCGACAAAGCCATCGCGCAGCAGACTTGCCTGGCGGTCCTCACGGTCGACTGACACGCCGGCGCCATCCTGGGTATCCTTCAGGTGGACAGCCACATCGCGGCGTGACTGGGCGCGGTGGAGCGCGGCTACTCTGACAACGCGCCGAGACGACGCCAGACCGAGGCCGTTCGCCACCAGAAACCCAGCGCCCCACCCTTCAGCGGAACCGCTTGGCGACACCCCCATTGCACCGAGTAATCGGTCATCGCCGGAACTGTCGAACTGCGGCGCAGATACCGTGCGTATCTGCTTCCCCATGCTCTCGACGTCGTCCGGCCCGAGCAGACAGACGGTCGCGGCAGCGGTCGTCCGGACATTCTGCGTCGGCGTCGGCTCCCGACGCCGGAGCGACTGCCGCAACTTCCACGTCGAGGTGGTCCTCCGGCCGGCGAAGGGCTTCCGGCACAAAGTGCTCCAGCACCGCGTGCGCGCGAAGCCCGATGCCGTTCGTCGTGCCGTGCCACCGCGTCGTGCGCTCGAGGGCAGCTCCGGTCGTCAAAGCAGCGGCGAGGACGCGAAGCGGGTTCTGCCCACAATGGAACCGTACCCAATTGGCGCCTCAGAACACCCGAGCGGAGGAACGACCGCAGGTCGGGAGCGAGTGTACGCTGTTCACTTCCGCCCTGGACCCCGGCGATCGTTCGGTGAATCCCGCATGAGATCGGGGTGACGAGTCGTGGCGGTGGACGACGGTCCGCACGATCAGCCGGTGGACGAACCTGCTCGCCGGCGCCCGGGTGGCCACAACACGAAGGCCGAATGGCCCACCCGTGACGCCGGCGGTTACCCGCCGGGGTGGCAGGTGCGCTACCTCTGCCGGGTTCGCGGCCCGGCCGGTGGGCGACGCGCCGGAGCATGTCCTGAGTGGCAGGAGCGCAGTGGCACGATCGCGGGCCGCAGCCTTCGCGACGAACACACCAGCACCACCTGGGTGCCGGTCCGGCAACGTGACACGGCGCCGGACGCGCCCGTGAACCTGGTCCGCGCCACCGACATCCTCTACGCCGCACCACCCGGCGGCTGACGCCCGAAGCCGCGATGAGGCGAATCCGGGTGGTCCTGTCGTGCGACCGGGCTGCCACAGTGGATTCGCCGGTTTCGGCGCGGGGACGTTCGGCGATCCGCCGGCGGCCTGGCCCGCCGGCTTGGGATTCCGGTGTCGCACACCCTCTACTTCGGACGGTGGTCCGTCCGCTGTTCGGGGGAATTTAGGTGCTTTCGTCCGGTTTCCCGGTAGAGTCGCGTGCCGAGTCTTGTGCCGCCCCGGACCCGGCGGTCGTTCTCCCGAAGTTCATCAGGAGGGGCGGCGATGGCCGACGACGTCGAAAAGCGAGCCGCGGTCGAAGCGAGAGCGGTGAACTACGCGGTGGGACGGCACCTGGCCTACCTCGAACGGGAGGCGGGCGGCGACGGGGTGGCGGTCCGCACCGGCGTGGTCGTGGGGTCCTGCGTGGACGCCGCCGAACCGGGGAGCACGTGGGTTCCGCTCGTGGACGCCGGGTCGCCGGAGACCGCCACGACCCGATTCGTGGCGGTCGCCGATCTCATCGGCGAGCTGACCGATCCCTGCGTGCCCCGACACCTGGCCGCGGACCGGCCCGTCCGTCCGCCGCGGCAACTCTTCCGCACCGGGCGGCACCGGCGCGACTGAACCGGTCCTCGCCCGAGGCCCCGGCCCCGCCTCTCGCGGTCCCCCGTGCTGGGCACGCGTGACCTGGAAACCGCTGGCTGGAAGGTCACGATCGGTTTCCTCAGCTGCGTCGCGTCGACGAGGCTCGGATACCTCCGGCCGAGAACTCCGGAAATTCCGGCGGCTCGGCTGTCTGCTGTGGACCGTCGTGGAGTGCGAGGCCGCGCCACGTCGCCCTGCCCCGGCCCGTCCAGGTTGCGCTGGGAGAAGCGGATTGCACAGCACTGGTCACGCGGGTCGGTCATGGCGCCCAGCTTGCCGGGCGGTGGTGACGGTCAGCCGATGCTGCGGAAGCGGGGGCGGCTTCGTGTTGTTGACCTTCGCCGGCGTGTGTGGTGGTCGGCATGACCCCGATCGTCACTGCGCTGATCCCCACGACCGATCCGGCTCGATGATTGCGGGTCTGTCGCGGGTCCCGGCGATGTCGCAGTTGCCCCTTGCTCGGCCGGTGGTGCGTGTGCAAGCCACCACGCTCGAGTACGGCATCGCCCGGATCGATCGCTCGGGCCGGCTGTCTGTCCGCCCGGTGCTCGACCGGCTCGGGTGGTCGTCGACGGTGCGGCTGGCGCCCGCGGTGGAGGCCACGTCGGTGAATGCCGCCGCGACCACGGGCGACGATCCGGAACGGGATACATTGCTGCTGCGACTGCACACGGAGACCGGGTGTCGCCGCGGTGGCGCTCGGGGACTGCGGCCGCGAGACCTCGACAAGACCCAGTGTCTCGTGCATCTGCGGGAGAAGGACGGTACCAGCCGCTGCCACCCCATCTCAGGCGCTGGGCCGTTCGAGTAACCAAGGAGGTTGCGTCAGCGCCTCGACCGGCCGATTGCCCACGCAGCCGCGATCAGCCCAGCGACACAACAGCAGCAAGCACGGCAACTGCAGCGTTTCTCGTGCGCGCAACATCAGGCCGCGCAGACCGTCATAGAGCGCCTTCGACCCGAACTGCTGACCACCAAGCACGCCCGGGAGGCCGTCGGGCAGCCGGTGCAACTGCGGATTTCTTCTGCGAACTCCAGCCGCACAAGGTTTCGGGGTTGCGTGCCCGGGTCAGCTCCGCGTGCGGGCGCGATCTTGGCACGGAGTCGACTTCTGCGAGACCGGGGTCAGGTCCGTCAGGCGATCGGGCCACCTGTTCAGGCTGGGGGCCCCGCCTTCGCTGAGACAGGACATCGGCGGTCCTGTCTCGTTCCTGGCGTGGAGTCAGTTTGGTTGAAACCACGTTCGGCGGATCGGTCTCGGTGAATGTGGTTCCTGCGAAAGGCCCCTCACCGGTCCTCAATCCTCGTTAGGGTGGTGGTCATGACGTCGCGATCGGCTCCGATGACCTTCGTAAGGCGCTTCGACCATGTCGGCATCACCGTCGCCGACCTCGATGCCGTGACCGCGTTCTTCGTCAGCCTCGGACTGGAGGCCGACCCGAAGATGGCCGTCGAAGGCGAGTTCCTGGACACGGTGATCGGCATGACCGGCGCCCGCACCGAGATCGTCATGCTGCGACCGCCCGGCGGCGGTACGACCTTGGAGCTCTCGAGCTTCACGCGGCCGGACCATCTGCCGGGTTCGCCTGCCGCGCCGGCCAACGAGCTGGGCCTGCGCAACGTCGCCTTTGAGGTGCACGACCTGCGCGCCGCCGTCGACCAGGCCGCAGCCGACGGCTACGGACTGGTGGGCGGCATCGCCGAATACGAGGGGGTGTGGCGAATGGCCTACATCCGCGGGCCGGAAGGAATCATCGTCTCGTTGGCCGAGCGCATCGGGAAGTAAGGAGACATCATGAGCACGACCGTGACCGACGAACAGATTCGGGCTCTGGCCGCGACCGCGAAGTCCTACAGCTTGGCGCTCCTTCAGTGGGGTCCGGAGCGGACCGCGAACGGCGCGGACGCGATCGAACTCGAACACCAGCGACGGATGGTGTCGCTGCGCGCGGAGGGGGTGATCGCGATCCTGTGCCCGGTCGCCTCCGACACCGTGGCCGGCGTCGCGATCATGACCGTGCCGGCCGAAGAAGCCACGAAGATCATGGCCGAGGACCCCTGCGTGCGAGCCGGGATGATGCGCTGCGAGGTTCTCCCGTGCCACGGATTCCCCGGAGACACCCTTCCCGCATGACCGATCCCGTCCAGGGCAATCACCACATACCCAATCCCGGAGATCCCCGACGAGAACCGCGCCGAACTCACCGCCGCCATCCCGATGGGCCGTTTCGCCGACCCCAGCGAAATGTGCGCGGCCATCGGCTTCCTCGCCTCCGACGAAGCCGCCTACATCACGGGTGCCGTGCCGCCGGTTGACGGAGGCATGTCGATGTGAGCACCGCGCTCAGTCCTCGCCGGCCGCCTTCAGAACATGATGGCCTTCGGACAGTTGCCGTATCTCGATGCCGGGGAGCCGTAATGTGGCCACCGTCGTAGGGGAACCTCCACCTCGACGGTCCACTCTGGACCAGTTTGGTAGCACCGTCGAGGTGCTCCACGCGGAGTCGGCGGCCCTCCCCCAGCCCGGGTGTCGGGACGATCTGGGGAACCATGCCTTTTGCCGGTCGCGGGCGTCGAGGTGGTCGTCGAGCCACCTCCCCAGTGCGGTGCGCAAGTCGAGAGGTAGAGCACCGCTTCGGTGGCCAGGTGCGCGTCGGCCGTCCAGCCGTTCTTCTCACCTTCTGGCCGAGTCCGTGCCCCGACTCGATCCACGCGAGGCGATCGGCCGGACGATCCGCCGGGCTGGGTCGGTCCGCCGGCCGATCCAGGACGCGGGCCAGACGACCGGCCCCGATGTCACGACAGGTCCCCCGCGGGGAGCGCGGCGAGCGCCTTCTCGATGGCGTCCACCACGTCGAGTGGGGTATGGCTGAGCGGATCGCGCAACGAACGCCCCGGAGTCCAGCGCGTCGTGCGCCGGAACGCGGCGGCTCGGCCGGGATCGATCGCGCTGATCGCCCCCAGGACGGCCCGATACGCCTCGCCGTCGTCGACGATGGTGGCCAGGTCGCTGTCGAGGCTGAGTTCGGGGCGGGTTCGGCGAGGCCGGGGGTGGCGCTCCGTCCAGGTGTAGGTGCCGCTGCCGACTTCGTGTTCCGTGCCGGAGGGCAACCGGACGAGGGCACGGGTGTTGGCGGGCACCTCGATGTCGAACCGCACCAGCTCGCCGTCCCGGCGCCAGGCGGAAGACGCGCGCCCGTATGGCGTCTCGTGCCAGGCCGACGCGTCGTCCAGGAAGTCGAGCAGGGTTGGCGCAACACGGATGCGCCGGTATCCGGGTCCCAGCGGCGCCAAGCCGGCGACGACGCGGTGCAGCCAGTCCGCGACGGCGCCCAGCGCGTAGTGGTTGAAGGACGTCATCTGACCGGGGTTGATCGAGCCGTCCTCCAGCATCGAATCCCACCGCTCCCAGATGGTGGTGGCGCCCATCGTGACGGGATAGAGCCAGGACGGGCTCTCCGTCTGGGCGAGCAGGCGCGCCGCGGTGTCCACGTGGCCGGTCGCGGTCAGGGCGTCGCAGATGATCGGCGTGCCCACGAACCCGGTCGCGATGTGGTAGCCGTACGCCCGCACGAGGTGACGCAGCCGCTCTCCCATCGCGGCTTTCTGCTCGCCCTCGACGAGACCGAACGCGATCGCGAGAGCGTAGGCGGTCGGCGCGTCGGACATCATGCGCCCCGCGGCCGTGGTGTAGGTGGCGCGGAACGCCTCGCCGACGCGCAAGGCCAGTTCTCCGTAGCGGCCCGCGTCCTCGGCCCGGCCCAGCACCGCGGCGGCCTTCGCGGTGAGATCGGCGGACCGGAAGTAGTAAGCCGTGGCGACCAGGCCGGGGTCCGTCTTGGCCCGGCCAGGCTGGTCCGGTGGCGCGTCCGGGTCGAGCCAGTCGCCGAACTGGACACCGTTCTCCCACAAGGGACTTCCTCCGGTGCGCGCGGTGACCGTGTCCACCCAGGACTTCATGGCAAGGAAGGAATCAGACAGCGCACCGTGGTCGCCGAAGCGTTCACTGAGGACGGTCGGCACCACGGTGATCGCGTCACCCCACGCGGCGACCGGCTCCAGCTGGCCCGGCACCTGGGGGATCACCGCGGGAACCACCATCGGGACCACGCCGTCGGCCGCCTTCTGCTCCAGGCGCACGTCCTCCAACCAGGACTGCAGGAACGCGCTGCAGTCGAAGAGGAATGCCGCTGTCGGTGCGAAGACCTGGATGTCTCCGGTCCACCCGAGTCGCTCGTCGCGCTGGGGGCAGTCGGTCGGGATCGAGAGGAAGTTGCCGCGCATCCCCCACACGACGTTCTCGTGAAGCCGGTTCAGCAGGGCGTGCGAGGTTGAGAAACCGCCGGTGCGCGGCAGGTCCGTGTGGACCACCGCGGCTGAGATCGCCGACGGCGAGAATTCACCCGGCCAGTCGTGGATCTCGACGTACCGGAACCCGTGGAACGTCCACTTCGGCTCCCACGTCTCCTCGCCGTCGCCGCGAAGGGTGTAGCGGTCGGTGGCGGCGGCGTTGCGGAGCGGCCGCGTCCCGAGTTCACCGTGCTCGAGCACTTCGGCGTGGCGCAAGGTGATGGTGTGTCCCCGAGGGCCGGTGACGGCGATCCTGACCCAGCCGACGAGGTTCTGGCCGAAGTCGAGAACGGTGTTGCCGGCCGGTGTGGTCAGGACCTGCACCACCTCGCTGCGCTCGATCACGCGCACAGGCGGGCTCGTCCGGGGCTCCGGCCGCACATCCGGAACGTCGACCAGAACCACCGGGCTCCAGGTGTCGTCCGCCCGGAGACTCGCCCCATCCGGGTCGTGCAGCCGCGCGTCGTAGGTCTCGCCCTGGTAGATGCTCGCCGAAACAACAGGGCCGAACGACCATCGCCAGTTCTCGTCGGTGATCACCGTGTCGGCCGTGCCGTCTTCGTACTCGATCACCAGCTGGGCCGCGGCCGCCGGGTTGCCTTCGTAGAACCGCCGCGCGCGATCGCGGAACCCGAACGCCTCGGTGTACCAGCCACCGGCCAGCTCGATCCCGACGGTGTTGCTCCCCTGCCGCAGGTGCGCGGTCACGTCGGTGACGTCGAACAGCAACCGCCACTGGTAGCTCGTCCAGCCCGGCTTCAGCACCGCGTCGTCGACCGCGGCCCCGTTGAGGCGGACGTCGTAGGCGCCGAAAGCCGTTGCGTAGAGGAAAGCCCGCCGGACCGGACCGCGCGCCTCGAACGTCGTGCGCAGCAGGTGTGGTTCGTCCGAACCGGACCCGACGAACCGGGCACGCCACTCGGAGGAGCCGAGAAACCCCGCTGTCACCTCGGTCGGTGCGCTCCACGGCGACACCGACCCGTCGGTTCCCCGCACCCGCACTCGGACACCGGTGGTCTCGCGCGGGTGCAACGGCGCGAACGGCCACGCGACGAAGACCGATTCGTCGCCCTCGATCGTCGCCGTGGTGCGGACGCCGCCGAGAGCGAGCTCGATCTCGGCGCTCGCCTGGACCCAGTTGTCCGTGCCGGCCACCGTCGTCCACGACAGTCGCGGGGACGCGGTCGCCACGAACTGTTCGGCGGACGAGCCGATGCGGGGAGCGTTGACAGTGACGGGAGCGTCACTCGTCATCAAAGAGCCTCCTTGGCGGTGAGGGCACTGGTCTTGGACGGCGGAGCCGGCGCTGGACCGGAACCGGTGCGCAGCCGGCGGATGATGAGCGTTCCGACGAGGCCGGACACCAGCGCGAAGACAGCCAGCAGGTAGTACAGGCCGGCCGGGCTCCACGCGATCAGCGCGGGCGTGACGAGCGCGAACGCCGCGGCGATGAATCGGGCGATCGCGATCGTGAAGCCCTGTACCGTCGCGCGGGCGTTGACCGGGAACGACTCCTGGGTCCAGATCTTGTAGAGCGCCTCCCCCACAAAGGGGAACGAGACGTTGTACAGCACCAACGCGGCGATCATCGCCGGCAGCACGACGCCGCCGGTGACGGCGATCAGGAGCTGACAGGCGATGAAAACCAGAACGCCCGCGGCGAAGAACCGGCTGCGCCACTTCGTGTCCGCGATGCGGGTGAACACGATCGTGCCGACGAGGCCGACCAGCGTGGTGCCGAACGACAGTCCGGTCGCGACCGTCTGCGTCGTACCGCCGACGGTGACGAGGAAGTAGGTCTTGAACGACCCGAAGGTGTTGGCCACCAACGTGAAGAACAGGTAGAAGAGCGCGGTCAGCGCGATCAGCAGGAGCGAATTCCGGTTGCGCAGCAAGGCTCCGAGCGGCAAGGCCTTGTCGGGGTCCACGCCTGCGGTGGTGTACCGGACCTGCGCCTCTCGCTCGAGCCGGCGGAAGGGCGGGTAGAACGAGCGGAACACGAACGTGGCCACTGCCAGCACCGCGAGGATGCCGAAGATCAGGCTGATGCCGGGCACACCCAGGCCGGACACGGCGAAGCCCAGCAGCGTCGCGATGACGACGCCGATCGTCCACATGACGTGCGTGAAGGCGACGAGACGGCCCTGCGTTCCTTCGGGAGCCCGCTCGGAGAGCACGGCGAGCGAGGTCGGCAGATCGGCGCCGGCGGCCATGCCCAGCACGATCACGCCAGTCACGAGCACAGGCGCGCTGGGCGCCAGCGCCACGGTCACTGCCGCGGCCGCGTACAGCAGGATCGTCAGCGAGAACATCCGGCCGCGACCCACGAGGTCGGCCAGGCGCCCACCGGTCAGCGAGCCGACGGCGATGAACAGCGTCAACGCGGACCCGAGCACCCCGACCGTCCACACGTCGAGATCGAACGCCTTCTTCCACAGCGCCAGGCCCAAGCCCACCGAGATGATCGCCCCGGAGTCCAGCAGCGACGCCATTCCCGCGGCGACCGCGAGCATCCAGTGTCTGCGTTGCAGCACGGCGGTTCCTGCGGCGGTGTTCTCGGCCATGAGGTCTCCTTCTTCGTCGAAGCAGCACGCCGTTGGTAATACGTTTTACCTCGACGCGGGAGGCATCACACCACATGACCTCTGGGTACCGTCAAGACTGGGGAGCACGATGAGGTAAAACGATTCAATAACGCGACGGCCGGACTGCCCGGAGGCGGACATCACTGCGGGACGGTGGACGCCCGCACGACCAGCTCAGGGGAGAACTCGATCTGCGGCCGGGGTAGACCGCCGGACGCGTTGCCGGCCGAGTTCAGTGCGTCGATCTCAGAGAAGAGCAAGTCCGCCACGGCGGTCCCCAGCTCCGCTTGCGGAGTGCTGATCGTGGTCAGCGGCACGATCGTGGACCGAGCGAACTCGATGTCGTCGTACCCGACCACGGCGATGTCGGCCGGCACCCGGACGACATTCGCCGCCACGAAGGCCTGCACGACGCCGATGGCCAGCAGGTCATTGGCACAGAACAACGCGTCGGGGCGTTCCGTGGCCGGGCGTCTCACGAGCGCCTCCGCACAGGCGATCCCGGCTTCGACCGAGCGCTCCGGCACCGGGATCACCTCGAGCGTGACGCCAGGCGCCGCATGGACGGCGGACAGCGCGCCGTTGAGCCGGTCGGCCACTTGCTTGAGTTCGAGAGACGAGGAGACGAAGCCGATGCGCTTGCGTCCCTGCTCGATCAGGTGCGCGGCGGCCAGCCGGCCGCCGGCGACGTGGTCGATCGAAACCGACGCCTGAGCCGGGGATTCCGCCCTGCGTGCGCTGAGCACGCTCGCGATGCCGATGGCGCGCATGCGGGACAGCTCGGCCTCCACGTTGCCCACGGGGGCAATGATCACGCCACTCACCTGCTGCTTCGCGAACAGCTGCAGGTAGCTGCGTTCGCGCTGCTCGGATCCGGTGTCGTTGGCCATCAGCATGTACATGCCTTCGGCCGACACCCGCCGCTCGATGGCGGCGGCGATCTCCGGGGTGGTGGCGCCGGCGAGCTCGAACGCGATGTAACCGATGACCGGGCTGACGCCGGTCCGCAGGGTACGCGCGGCGTCGTTGGGCACGAAGCCGAGCGTGTCGACCGCCTGTCGGATCCGCTGCCGCGTGCCCTCGGAGAGCTTCCGCGGCCGGTGGAAGTAGTTCGAGACCGAGGCCGGGGACACCCTCGCCAGCTCCGCGACGTCCCGAATGGTGATCCTGTTCAGCCGACTGTTCCTCTCCCCGCACGTCCTTCAAGTCCATGTTAGTGCAGGTGCGGGTGATGCCGGCTCGCCCCGCACCGCGCCGGCCGGACCGCGCGTGCGTCCGGATCCGGACAAATCCTTGCTCCTCATCCGGACGGTCCTCAAGATTTCTCCTGTCCGCCCTCGCCAGGGCGCGGCTCGTTCGTACCGTCCCCACCGATCCCTCCACTCAACGGGGAGAAAGAGGCAGTCGAATTGAAACGATTCACTCGATGGAGAACGTCGTCGCTTTGCCGATGGACCACTGCCGGAGTCATCGCCGCCGTCGCCCCCGTGCTCGTCATCTCTGGTCAGGCGTCCGCAACCGGCTTCAACACCGACGGCGCGCCAGGCCTGAACACCTCCGCCTGGAAGTCGTACGTTCTCGGCCCGTCGACGCCTGACGTCCACCCGGTCCAGGCCGAGGGCCGCGGCGATATGACCCACCCGCAGTCCTTGGTGAAGGAGCACGGCCCCGCGGCAACGCTCACGACCAAGGCAGGCGGCGCGCCGGCGTCCATCCTGCTCGACTTCGGCAAGGAGGTCGGCGGGACGCCGTACCTCGATCTCACGAAGGTCACCGGCTCCCCCACCCTGACCCTGGTCACCTCCGAGGCGCGGCAGTACATCCGCACGCCCGCCGCGACAACGGTGTACACGGCGGCGGCAGGCGGGGCCACCCAGGTCACCCTGGCGTCGGCGGCGAACCTCGAGGTCGGCAACACGATCGCCTTCGCCGCGGCCGGCGGCAAGCCCGTCACCCGCACCATCACGGCCTTCGACAGCACGGCGCGGACCGTGACCGTCGAGCCCGCGTTGCCGACGGATCTGGTCGCGGGCACCACCGTCTCCACGTCACCGGGAGCGCCCAGCTCGGACGAGTCCCGTGGCCTCGCCGGTGTCGGCGGTCCGGACACCTTCCAGCCCACCGGGGCGGGACGGCTCACGGGCGGTTTCCACGGCGGCTTCAGGTTCGCGTTGCTCACCGTCTCCTCCCCGGGCAGCGTCAGCCTCTCCTCGCTCGGGGTGAACTTCCAGGCGTTCCGCGCGACGCCCGCCGACTACCAGGGCTGGTTCCTCTCCAGCGACGACCAGTTGAACCGCATGTGGTACTCCGGTGCGTACACGCTGCAGATGAACATGAAGGCGCCTGGGCTCAACAGCCTGCCCGACGCACGCATCTACGACGGCGCCAAGCGCGACCGCAGCATCTGGACCGGTGATCTGCTCGTCCAGATCCCCACGCTGCTGACGAGTCTCGGCAACGCCGGGGCGCCGTACGTGAAATCGTCGCTCGACACGTTGCTGGCCACCCAGCGCGCGGACGGGGCGTTCCCGGGCTCGCCGGACTTCTCGAAGCGCACCTCGCCCGCGGGTTCGCCCCTGTTCTACTCGAACAACTACTCCGGGTACGGGGCTCGCGCGTTCATCGACTACTTCCGCTACACCGGGGACAAGGCCTACATCACCGCGGCGCTTCCCGCGCTGCGCAAGGAACTGGCGTACAACAGGACGTTCCTCACGGTCGACAACCTCGTGGTCTCCAACGACCGCGACTACTGGCAGGCGAGCCAGACCGGCGAAGTCACCAAGTACAGCATCGACTACTACATCCTTCTCCGGGAGATGGCGTGGCTCGAACGCTCCGTCGGTTCGGCCGCCCTCGCCGACGCTGATGACGCGAAGGCGGACGCCATCAAGACCGCGGTCATGGGCAAGCTGTGGAACCCGACGCTGGGCGCGTACGGCCAGAGCAGCAGCAAGCCCGACGTTCTCGTCGAAGACGCCAACGCACTGGCGCTGCAGTACGGCTTCGTCCCGGCAGGAAAGGAAGCCGGTGTCCTCGCGGCCATGAAGACACTGTGGACCCCGTACGGCGCGATCATGGGCCCTGGGCTTCAGGACCCGACCGGGCACACCATCGAGCCGTTCGCCAACGGGATGGAGACGGCCGGCCGGTTCGCCGCCGGTGACACCGCCGGCGCGCTGGACCTCATGCGGCGCACGTGGGGTCCGATGATCGACAAGAAGAATCCCCTCTACACCGGCGCGTTCTGGGAGTTCAAGAACAGCACCGGTGGCGTCAACCGCGCGACGGCCAGCCTCGCGCACGGATGGGCCGCGTCTCCGTCCGTGCAGCTGACCGAGCAACTCCTCGGCGTGACCGCCGTGAGTGCCGGCTACCAGTCCTGGAGCATCGCCCCGCACCCCGGCACGGTTCGCTGGGCGAGCGGCGCCGTGCCGACCGCCTTCGGGACCATCAAGACGGAGTGGACCTCCGACCCGAAGTCCGGCCGGTTCACGCTCACCGCGCAGACCCCCGCAACCACCACCGGCACCATCGCGGTTCCGGTCGGCCGCAATTCGGTGGTCACCGTCAACGGCCGCGCTGCCAAGGAACTCGGCTCCCGGGCGAAGACGTCCGGCGGCTCCGTGGTCCTGACCCTTCCCGGTGGCACATACCAGATCACGGTGACACAGCGCTGATCAAACCTTCTCGATCCGGGCGGGCCGTTGTGGAGTGCGATCTCCGCGACGGCCCGCTCCACGCCGAAACCACTGCACCAATGGAGGTGTGAAGTGTTCGCAAACCCACCGAAAAGAACGTCGTCGTTGCTGACCATCTGCGTGTCGGCGGTGACCGCTGCCGCGCTGGTGGCTCTCGCGCCCACCGGAACCGCCCAGTCGGATCTGCGCAGTGCCGCACAGGTGGCCACTGAGCTGACACAAGGAACCGACGGTCTGCAGCCTCTGGCGGGCGGCCTCTCCCCCGACCGATTCGCTCACCCCGACACGCGCTTCAAGCCGGCGATGCGGTGGTGGTGGCAGAAGCCGCTCGACGACAGCGAAGCGCTGCGCGAGCTGCAAGTGATCGCCGACGCCGGCTTCGGCGAGGTCGAGATCGCGTTTTCCTCGGACGCGTGGGCCACCGACGAGCAGCGCACGATCCTCGGCCAGGTGCTGGACAAGGCAACGCAGCTCGGCATCAAGGTGTCGATGACGATGGGTGCCGCTTGGCCGGTGCAGACCCCCGGCACCGGCGCGGGCAGTGGGTTCGCGTCGCAGGAACTGCAGTACGGCCGGGCTCACGTCACCGGCGGGCAGAGCTTCTCCGGGTCGGTGCCTCCCGCGATCGACGCCGCCCAGCAGACCCAGCCCGCACAGCTGGTCGCGGTCACCGCGGCTCGCGTCGTGTCCGCCGGGCCCGACCTCACCTCACCCGGCCAGCCGCCGGCGAAGTCGACGGTGCTGGATCCCCAATCCCTGACCGATCTCACCGCCCAGGTGAAAAACGGGGCCCTCACGTGGAAAGCCCCCGCCGCGGGCGACTGGGAGCTGTTCGCGTTCTGGTCACGTGAGAACAAGGGAAACTACACGAACCCCTTCGACGCCGACGCGTCACGCAAGGCGACGCAGGACCTCGATCAGATCCAGATCGGCAAGGACAACGCGCCGAAGCTGAAGAATGCCGGCGCGGACCTGTTCGAAGACTCGCTCGAACTGCACGCCACCTCCATCTTCTGGACCCCGAAGATGGAGAGCGAGTTCCGCGGCCGACGCGGCTACGACATGGCCAAGTACCTGCCGCTGATGTTCGTGCAGGGTGAGTCGGACTTCCCCGTCCCGCCCAAGGAACCCACCCCGGACTTCTCCCTCACCGACGGCTCGGCGAGCAAGGTCCGCCACGACTACTACGAGACGCTGACCGACCTGTACGTCGCCGATCACCTCGAGGTGTTCCAGGACTGGGCGAAACAGTACGGCATGCAGTACAAAGCCCAGGCCGCGTATCTGCAGGACCTCGAACCGATCCGCAGCTTCCGCTCGTTGCAGAGCTTCGGGGGAAGATCGGAGACGGAGTCCCTCGACGCCGGCGAGAACCTGCCGATCTCGCCCGACGACCCCGCCTGGCGCAACTCACTGGCGTTCCAGCAAACGATCGCGTCCGGCGTGCACCAGGGAGGCGGTGACCTGCTGAGCGTGGAGCTCGGCGCGTTCTTCAAACCGGCGTACAGCATGAACCTCGACGACTACCGGGACCTGATGGGCAAGGAGTGGGCCGCGGGCGTGTCCCAGCCGTTCATCCACGGCTTCGCCCTCCAGGCACCCGACGCCGCGTGGCCGGGCACGACGCGCTTCAACGAGACGGTCACCGACAGCTGGAACGACAAGACCTTCCCCCAGTGGTCGAGCTGGTCGGCATTGAACAGCTACTTCGCGCGCGGTACCAGCGTTCTCGAAACCGGAACAGCCAAGGCCGACGTCGCGGTGTACAGCGACTCCTTCCTGTCCCCGCGCGGTCACCAGTCTCCGTTCGACGCGCAGCGGCTTGAAGAACAGGGCTTCTCCGTCGAGTACCTCGACCCGCAAGGCCTGGCCCAGGATGCTCGGCCGGACCATGGTGAACTGTTCACCGGCACCAGCGGCTACCGCGCGCTGGTGATCGATCAGCGGTCGATCACCCACGACGCGTCGGCCGCGGTCCTGCGGGCCGCGAAGGCGGGTGTCCGCGTCGTGTTCGTCGGCTCGCTCCCCAACCACGACACCACTTACGCCAGCGGCGCCAAGGGCGATGCGGAAGTCAAGAACAACGTCGCAGCGACGCTGAAGCTGCCGTCGGCGACGAAGGTGGCGACCCAGAACGACGTCGCCGGCGCGCTGAGGCGGCTCAGCCTCGTTGCGCGGGTCGCGTCGGGCGGCACCCAGATCCTCTCCCAGTGGCGCGAGGTCAAGGGCGGCGCGTACGTCTACCTCTACAACCCGTCCGACCACCCGGTCACGTTCACCCCGTCGTTCGGCGTCCAGGGTGTGCCGGCGGAGATGAACCTTTGGGACGGCTCGATCTCACCGATCGCCCAGTACGCCACCGGCAGCGGACGCACCAGCGTTCCCGTGACCCTGCAGGGCGGTCAAGCCGAGGTCGTCGCGATCAACGCGAACGCCAAGCCGGCCGTCCACGTCACCGGAAGCCTGCCCGCGGACGGGAACTTCCTCGTGAGCAACGGAAAGATCGTCTTCCGGGCGACGGAATCCGGCGGGCAGACCTTCCAGCTGTCCAACGGCCGCAAGACCGACGTCAACGCCGTGGTGCGCACGGACGACGACAAGCCACTGTCTGGCATCCCGTCCAGCCGGCCCTCCACCATCGACCAGTGGAGCCCGTGGGGGCTGACCGTGAAGACGGTGACGCCGACCGGCAGCGCGACGGTGTCGATTCCCAGCGGGCTCGGTGATTCGCAGTTCCAGCAGTTCAAGCTCAAGGACTGGCGCGACATCACCCAGTTGAACGGCGAATCCGGTGTGGGCACCTACAGCGCCACCACCGTCCTGCCCGACGGATGGCACGCCAACGCCGCCGAAGGCGTGCAGCTGAACCTCGGCCACGTCGACGGCACCGCCGACATCTCGGTCAACGGCCAGCTCGTCGGCACGCAGATCACGGACGGCCGGCAGTGGGACATCACCCGCTGGCTGCACCCCGGCACCAACACCGTCCAGATCGCGGTGCGCACGACGCTGCGCAACGCGGTGTCGAAGTACAACAAGAAGTCGACGGCCAGCCAGCCGTATGGGCTTCGCGGGCCCGTGACGCTCACGCCGTACCAGGATTACGTCGTGTACAACGGCAAGTAGTCCACGAAACAGAAGCGACGCCGAGGAAGTTCCTCGGCGCCGCTTCTGTTTGCTCAGGCGGTCAGGACACCGTGATGCGACCGCGGAGCGGAAGGTCCTCCGACGAGGTGCCCACGCCGACGGTGTAATTGCCCGGAACCACGGTCCACCCGGTGCTCGGGCTCAGCCAGACCGCGAGTTCGTCGCGCGGGACGTCGAGCGTCACCGTCGTGCTCTGGCCCGGCTTGAGGGTGACCTTGGCGAACGCCTTGAGCTGCTGCGCCGGCTCCTGTGCCGCGTCGGGTGCCGCGACGTAGAGCTGGACGACCTCCGAACCGGCCCGCCGACCGGTGTTGGTGACCGTCGCCTGGGCCCGGAGTCCGCCCCCGGTACGGGAAAGACGCAGGTTGCCCAGGCGGAAGGTCGTGTAGGACAGGCCGAAACCGAACGGGAACAGCGGTTTCTCGCCGGAGTGCTGGTACCAGCGGTAGCCGATCGCCAGACCTTCGTCGTAGTACACCTGGACACCGTCGCCGGGAAACTCGACGGCGGTCTTGGCGGGCCCCTGCTGGTCGGAGGCGGGGAACGTCTCGGGCAGGCGACCACCCGGCTCTTCGTCGCCGAACAGCATGGCGGCCAGCGCGTTCCCCTGCTCCTGGCCGGCGTACCAGTTCGCGATGACCCCCTTGACGCTGCCCAGCCACGGCATCAGGACCGCGCCGGAGGTGTTGAGCACGACCACGGTGTTCGGATTGGCCTTCGCGACCGCGACCACCAGCTCGTTCTGATCAGCGGGCAGAGCGAGCGTCGAGCGGTCCATACCCTCGCTGGTGAGGTCGGCGAGCACCACTACCGCCACCTCGGCCGCGCGGGCGGCGTCGGCGGCCGCCTGGTGGAGCTTGTCGTAGCCGGCCTGGGAGCCGAGTACCAGCGACGTGCGCGGCGCGCGGCCCCCGGCGGGAGCGGCCGACACGTAGGTGACCTCGAGGGTGTGGCTCCCTGCGGTCAGGGTGACCAGGCCGTTCTGGACGGATTCGCGGCCGGGCAGCGCGGTGAGCACCTTCTTGCCGTCGATGCTCAGTGTGGTCACCCCGCCGACGCTGAGGCTGAAGCGGTAGCCCCCGGCTTCGGCGGCGTTGAAGGTGCCGGTGTACCGCGCGGACCAGCCGTCCGTCTGAGCCGCGACCGCCGCCGGAGTCGCGGTGACGTTCAGGGCGGCCACGGTCTCGGTTCCCAGCGGGTCACCGGTCACGTCGATGGACGCGTAGTAGGTGGCCTTGAGACCGGAGCCGAACGCCGCCGCGGGCACGGCCGGCAGCGCGGCGATGCCGAGGGTGCCCTGCGCGTAGGTGACCGGGATGGACCCGGCCCGCGCACGGATCCCCGCCAACGGCGTCACGACAGTGCCGTTGGGGTTGACGCTGCCCGAGCCGCCGCCGTGGGTCTGCGCGCCGGCGTCGGCGGCGTTGCCGATGACCGCGATGCTGCGGGGCCGGCCCAGCGGCAGCACGCCGTTGTTCTTCAGCAGCACGCTGCCTTCGACACCGATGCGGCGAGCCAGCGTGAGGTGCGCCGGCGTGGAGACCACGGTGTCGACGACGGTGGCCGGGTCCGGCAACGGGTGATCGAACAGCCCGACGCGGATCATCGCCGTGAGCACCTGGGTCACCATGGTGTCGAGCTGCGCCTCGCTGACGCTGCCGTTCTGCACCGCGGCTTTGAGCGCGTCGCCCAGGTAGGCACCGCCGGGCATTTCCGTGTCGGAGCCGGCCTTGGCGGTCTGGACCGTGCTGTGCGTGCCGCCCCAGTCCGACATGACCATGCCGTCGAAGCCCCACGCGTCGCGCAACGCGTCCTGGACGTTGATCCGGTTCTCGTGGGCCCAGGTGCCGTTGACCTTGTTGTACGACGTCATGACGGCACCGACCTCGCCCTGCTGCACGGCGGCCCGGAACCCCGGGTAGTAGATCTCCTGCAGCGCGCGAGCCGACACGACCACGTCGATCGAGTTGCGCAGGATCTCCTGGTTGTTGGCGGCGAAGTGCTTCACCGTCGAGATGACGTGGTTGGTCTGGATGCCGCGGATGGTGGCGGCCGCCAGCTGCCCGTTCAGAAAGGGGTCTTCGGTGTAGGTCTCGAACGAGCGCCCCCAGTGCGGCAGGCGGAGGATGTTGATGCACGGTGCCAGCGCGATGTTGTGTCCCTTGCCTGCCTGCTCGGCGCCGTAGGCCTTTCCGTAGTCGGTCGCGGTGGCGGGGTTCCAGGTGGCGGCCAGTGCCTTGGAGTCCGGCCACTGCGTGACGCCGGTGGACCCGTTGCCGACGCCGCTGGGTCCGTCCGCCAGCCGCAGCGCCGGGATGCCGAGCCTGTCATTGGCGGGGATGTGCCCGGTGAATCCCTTGGTAGCCGGAATTCCATGGCAGTAGGCGATCTTCTCGTCGAGGGTCATCTTGGCCACGAGCTGCCGGGCCTTCTTCACGGCCGCCTGCGCCTGTGCCGACGGGGGCGGTGGCGTCGCGAGGGGGCCGGCCGGGGGCGCGGCCGCGGGGTCGGCCGCCGCCAGGCCGGCGGGGGTCACCGCCACGACACCGGCGGCGGCGACCCCCGCTCCGGACCACTTCAGCATCGAACGACGGGTGAGGCCCATCGATTGTCTCCTTCGGGGTGGGGTTTCCAGGGAGAGCTGTGTCCGATGTGGCCGGTCGGCCACATCGGACACAGCCGATCAGTTCGTCGTGGTGAACGAGTGCTGGCCGGCACCGACGGTGTAGACGGCATCGGCGACGCGGCGGGCCCCCGGCCCGGAGGCCTGGATGTTCCGCCCGGCGGCGACCGGGACGTGCACGGTGGCGGTCACACCCGGCGGAACGGTGACCTGGAGCCGGAACCCGTGGGCGGATTTCGTCCACGTGCTGCTGACCGTGCCGTACGGAGTCTGGTAGCTGCCCTCGGCGTGGGTCAGGCCGCCGACGATCGCGGGCGCGATGGTGAGGTCGCGGTAGCCGACCGACCCATCCGTCTGCTGAATGCCGGCGAGCCCGTGGATGAACCACGCGTCCACGGCGCCGAGGAAGTGGTGGTTCTGCGAGCCGCCACCGTCCAGGCTCTCCGACAGCGTGGTGTGGCCGCTGGCGATCAAGTACCCGTAGCCGGGCGACGTCGGGTTCACGACCATGTCGTAGATGACGTCGTCACGGTTCCCGGCCTCGAGCGCCCGGAAGAGCGGCCCGAGTGCGACCGAGCCGGTGGTGATGTGGTTGCCGGCCTTGCGCACCGATCCCACCAGCCGGTCGAGCACCGCGGCGCGGTCGGCCGGGGCGACCAACCCGGCGTCGAGGGCCATGGCGTTGGAGGCTTCGCTGTCGCTGCCGTAGTAGACGCCGGTCGCGTCGACGTGGCGGAAGCGCGTGGTGAACTCCGCGGCGAGCTGTGCGGCCAAGGCGGTGTACTTCTCGTGGTCGGCGGTCTTGGCGAGGACCTTCGCAACACCGGCCATGTTGCTCGCCGCGGTGTAGTAGCCGGCGAGGATGGCCAGCTGCATCGGCGTGGTGTTGTCCGTCGCGGACCAGTCACCGAGCCCGGGGATGTCGCCGTTGTTGGCGGCCTTGTTCTTCGACTCGTAGTCGAGCCAGGCCACCATGTTGTCGTAGAAGGTCGCCATCGTCCGGGTGTCGCCGTAGGTGAGGTAGAGCTGCCAGGGGATACGGATGACGGCGCCGCCCCAGTTGACTTCGTCGAGGAACTCGATCGTGCCCTGGGGCTTCGTCTGCGTGGTGGGCGCGACGCGGTGGAACTCCGGGGCGATGTTGGCGATCAAGCCCGGCGACACGTCGCCCGGCTGCCGCTGCGCGGTGGCCATGTTGCGCACCAGCTGGGGCTCGTAGGCCGACATGTTGTAGTCGGTGAGCAGGGCGTCGAGGTTCTGCAGGTTGTCGCCGGTGTACGGACCCTTCTCGCGGTCCGGGCAGTCGGTCATGACCGACATCATGTTGCTCTGGATCGCCCGCTCGGTGATCGTGTGGATCTGGTTGAGCAGGTCGCTGGACGAGGTGAAGTCGCTCGCGCTCGGGTTAGCCGCGTGGATGACGTCCACGGTCACGGTGTCCTTGGCCGGCGCCGTGCGCAGACCACTCACCTGCAGGTAACGGAAGCCGCTATAGGTGAACTGCGGGTGCCACGTTTCCTTGCCGTGCCCGGAAAGGGTGTACCGGTAGGCGATCTGGCTGCCCGGTTTCGCGCCGGTGCTGGCGATGTCCAAGGTGCCGTCGGCGGCGAGGCTCTCCGCCGGGATCATCGTCACGGTGTCACCCGCTCGTCCGGAGACCGACACGCTGGGCCAGCCGGAACGGTTGGCCCCGAAGTCGAGGATGTACGAGCCGTCGGCGAGCTTGCGGATGCTGGTCGGCCGCACGGTCTGTGCGATGGTGACCGGCAGGCGCGGGTTGGCTCGCAACGGTGTGGTGTCGCGCGGCGTCGTGGTTTGCGTGAGCGTGACCGGGCTCGCCTGCTGCCAGCCCGCGTTGGTCAGCGCGGCGGCCGAGGTCGGTGACTGGCTCGCTCGCCGGGCGTCGTACTCTTCGCCGCTCCACCACGAGGAGAAGGTGGTGGCGCCGAGCGCCGTCCGCCAGGTGCCGTCGCTGGAGACGACCTCCCGGTGCCCGTCCTGGTAGGTGATCTCGAGCTGGGCGATGATCTTGGGCTCGCCGTACACGGTGTACTGCTCGAGGGTGCCGCCGAAGAAGTACCGCCCGGGTGTCTTCACACGCTGGTACGTGCCGCTGCCGGTCTCCATGCCGATGGTGTTCGTGCCCGACCGGAGTGCCCTGGTGAGGTCGTAGGTCCGGTAGTCGACCTCGGCGGAGTAGGTGGTCTGGCCCGGTTCGAGCACGGCGTCGCCGACCGGCCGGCCGTTGATGGTCGCGGCGTACATACCGAGCCCGGTCGTGTAGAGGCGAGCTTGCCTCACCGCACCGTGCACGGCGAACGACTTGCCGAAGACGGGCAGCGGAGTTTCCTTGCCGTCCGGCTGGGTGTAGTCGTACGACGGGTTCTCGATCCAGCGCGCCGACCAGTCGGAGGCGGACAGCAGCCCCATCTCCCAGCTCGACGGATCACTCCAGGTCGAGACGCGCCCTGTGGTGTCCCACATGCGGACCTGCCAGCTCACGTGGTCGCGGGAGTGCAGGGCCGGGCCGGCATACGGGATGTTCGAGGTGCTCGCGGAACGGACTTTCCCGCTGTCCCACAGGTCGCGTTTCCCGTGCTGGGACGGTGACTCGAGGGTCGCGCGGATCTCGTAGGCCGCCTGGCCCGCCGAGCCCTTCCCCGGCAGCCAGCTGAGCAGCGGCTTGCCGGCGTCGATCCCGATCGGGTCGGCGAGGTTCTCGGTCTTGAGTGAGGTCGGCTTCGCCGAGCTGCTCGGTGCGGCGGCGGCGGTTGCCGATCCGGACACGGCCAGCAGCGCGACGGCGAGGAGTGTGAGGGCAGGGCGCCGGCGGTTCATCGGAAATCCTTTCAGCCGGAAATGGGGACGGGCGGGTTCTTGCACTGCTGCGCTACGCACGGTTCACGATCCGAACGGGCCCCAGCAGGCCCGCCGGCTTGAGTTCGGTGCCGGCGGCGATGTTCTTCAGCGGCGGTTGCACGTACGCGACCGGCGTGGCTCCGGGCTGCTGATCGCCGACCAGCCGGTTGAACCAGCTGTTGGTTACCTTGACCTGCAGGGTGTTCCGGCCGCCGCGAAGCGCACCGGTGATGTCGAGCCGGTACGGGGCCCGCCAGGCGATGCCCGCGTCGGCACCGTTGATCGTGACCTGGGCGATGTCGTGCACCTCCCCCAGGTCGAGGATCACGCGACCGCCCATTTTGGCCCAGTCCGCAGGCGCGTCGAAGGTAGTCGAATACGTGGCAGTGCCGGAGAAGTACCGGATCCCCGGGTCGCTCTCCTGTGTGAAGGACCGGAGGAACGCGAAGTTCGCCTTGGCCGGCGCGCCCCGATCAACGGGGAAGTCGACCTGCCACGCACCGGCGACCGCACCGATCTGCCGATCCGCGGCCACCGTCACGGTCTTCGACCCGGGCTTGCCGTGCGAGACGACGAGGAAGATCGAGTCGGCGGGTCCGAGGTCGACGGTCAGCTGCGTGGCGCCGCTGGTGGCGTCGAACGTGATGGGAGCCGTCTGGCCCGACACCGGATCCCAGGTTTCCACCGCACTGCCCGCCGAACGCAGTGTCAGCGGAATCGTGGTGCGCACGTTGCGGCGGTTGACGACGAAGTAGATGTCCGCCGAGTCCGTGCGACGGTGCGTCAGCCACAGAGGTTCGTTGGCGGTCAACGGATCCATGGCGTCGAGCCGGAAGGTCCAGTCGGGCGTGACCGCGAGCTCGGCGAGCGCCTCGGCCGCGGTGACGCCACTGAAAACACGACCAGCACCGACGACGCGGTCACGCTGCTCGCCGTCGCCCCACAAACGCGTGGCCAGCTTCTGGAACTCCGCGTCGTCGTCGGCCAGGCTCCGTGACCCGAGCGGTTTCGGCCCGGCGATCGCCGCGCCGGCGTCCACGAACCCGGCGAGCTTGCGCAGCACCGCCAGCGTGATCGGCTGGGCATCGCCGCCGAGCTGGAGCAGCGCGTACGCCTGGCCGGAGCGAGTGCCGATCCGGCCGTCGCGCACCGACATCTCGTTCAGGATGACCGTGCCGTTGACGAAGTCGTAGTCGTACCCGATCGGCTGGTCGGTCTGGCGGAAGGTGCGGCCCCACACGCCGGTCGCGGGGGCTTCCTGTCCGTAGAAGTACGCGACGTCGGCGACGTGCGTGCCGCGCGACAGCAGCCAGCTGCACCGCGACAGGTACGTCGTCCACGGCTTCGCCAACTCGGCCCAGGTCTCCAGCCGGGTGAAGAACGACCCGATGCCGTTCAGTGTCACGCCGGGACCGCGGTCGAGCGGCTGATGCACCGAGGTGTGGATCATGAACCGGGTCGCGCCCTGGGCGAGCATTTCGTCGGCCAGCGGCTTGAGATCCTTCGGGGTGAAGCCCTGCGGGGTGAAGGTGAACGCCTCGACCGCGGCGTGCGGCCGGCCGTAGATGTGCGCGACCGACGCGGCGCCACGCGTGTCGACCCGGTAGGTCTCGAACGACTGGTCTCCCGGCGCGAACGCCTCCCCCGACGCGCCCATCGGGAAGTCCGCGTACTGCCGCATCTCCAGGTCGTCGCCGAACCAGCCGCGTTTGTCCTCCTGCGCCTCGGCGTAGGTGCGCTGGATGCCGCGTTTGTGGGCTTCGGCCGGGATGACCTGGTAGTGGTTCTGGGCCAGCAGCTCATTAAGCGTCCGCCGCCAGTCCCACAGGAACTTGTCCGCGTCGGCGGCGCTGTCGACAGGGACACCGGTGAGCACCGGCAGGTGCGGAACCGGGTCGTAGCCACGGCGCTCGCGGAACTCGTCCAACAGCGATTCGGTCCAGTTCTGGTAACCCGCTTCGTAGCTGTCGTTGAGCAGGCCGGTCAGGCCGCGGCGGCCGAAGAGGTCCTTGCCGGCGGCGTCGGTGAGCATGTCGAGGTAGGTGTTGAGGTACTTGCGGACGCGGCCGGCGTCGAGCTTGTCGACCTCCAAGCCGGTGGCCGCGGTCGACGCCGGGCCGTTCTGGTGACCGGTGAGGCTGTACCCGAGGCGGACCACCACCCACGTACCGGCCGGCGCCCGCCAGTTCAACGTCCCGTCCGGGGCCATCCGGCCGGTGAGGTCGACGACGTCGGACCGCCGGACCGCCGCCACGCCGCCCTGGGAAGGGGTGGCGACGTGGTAGTAATTCGCCGTCTGCCCGAACCCCGCCTTCACCTCGAACTCGTGCACGGTCGCGACGGTGCGCAGGATCAAGCTCGCCAAGGCGATCGGAGCCGACGACGGCGCGGTGGAGCTCTGGCCGAACACGACCTTGAAGTACTTGGCCGTGGTCTGCGGGACGAACAGGGTGCGCTGCACCCCGCTGTAGACACCCTGTGTCAGCAGTGTCCACTGCCGACCGTCATCGCTGCTGTAGACCTGCGCCGACGGCCCGTACTCGACGACGTCGTTCCACCCGCTGAACGCGGCACCCGCGGCGATCGTGACCCCGGTGACCGTGACCGGGCGCTGGTATTCGAAGCGCACCCAGGTTCCGCCGGCCCCCGGAGCGGGCAGGTACTGGGCGTCGGCGACCGAAGCGTTCGACAGCTTGGCGACCTCCAGCGAGACACCCTGGTCGCCGTTCGACGTCGGCGCCGCCTTCGGGTCGGCCTGCAGCCCGCTGGCGAAGACCTCGGGTGCGAGAGCCGCTTGGTTCTGGGTTCCGTTCGGGACGCGGTAGGCGAACACGCGCGCGTCCCGGTAGAAAGCAGGCAACGGGGTAGGCGTGGACGAGGCCGCCGCCGCATCCCCGAACTGGCCGGCGACCGCGGGCGGTTGCGGCAGCTTCACCTGGCTCTGCCCGCCCGAGACCCACGTCTCGGTCCACACGTACTTCTTCATCGCGTCTTCGGCCGTCACCCAAGGCCCGCCGGTCTCCGACCACCCCGGTGAACAAGCGACGTCGGCCTCGAGGCCGAGCCGGTCGGCCTGCTGCATCGCGTAGCGGAAGGCCGCCTTCCAGCCGTCGGACATGTACGGCAACGGATTCGACACGACCACGGGCACCCGGCCCGCGCCGTCGAAGTTCACCATCCCGCCGATCCCGGCGCGTTTGAACCACTCCAGGTCGGCCTTGATGCCCTCCTGGGTGATGTTCTGGTTCATCCAGTGCCACCACACCCGGGGCAGGACTTCCGCCGGCGGCGTTCTGAACCCGCCGAGCACGTCCGAACCGTCCAGTGCCGAAGCGAGCCGCGGGAGGGCCAAGCGCACCGGCTCGGCTCCGCCGGACGGGGCGACGCTCAGCCCTGCCTGGGACTCCAACTCTCCGGCCGCCTCCGCCGCGGTGCCCGGCAATGCCGCGGCACCCGCCGCGCCGAGCGCGACCACGGCCGCGCCACGCAGAAACCCTCGCCTGCTCGTTGACATCACTGTCCTCGTTTCGTCGAGCTGAAACGATTCATGCGAATCTAGACCCGACTGAGCGCCGCCGACAATCCTGCGAAAGTTCCGAGTTTCACTTGTACGCCACCAAGTACGCGTCGAAAACCGTGTGCTGGACGCACGAAAACATCACCCCGCCGCCTGCCTGAGCAAAGCGGTATCGGGGTGTCGCGATGATGCTGACGTGCTCTACAAACCCGGCCGCGGTGCGGCGTACCGCACACGGGGCGGCGCCGACCAGTCCCGGCAACCCGTGGGACGGGGAGGCGACCTGTGGAGGCCGGATCTATGGCGCACAGCAGCTCCTGAGAGGCCTGCGGGGTACAGCCCGAATTCGACTATGAATCGTTTTACCTCACGGGGACATTACGAGGGTTTCCCTTGGCAGACAAGAGCTTGTCCGGATTCGGCCAGTCGGCGCCCTCGGCGACGTTCAGACGAGGCCTCGTCGAGCTGCCCACACCACGGCTTGGATGGGAGTGGCGAAACCGAGGCGATCGCAGATCGAGCGCATCCGCCGGCGAACGGTGCGATCGGACAGCTCCAGCCGGCGAGCGATGATGTCCAGTGGCAGCCCTTCGGCGAAGAGTGCAAGCAAGTCGAGCTCCTCGCGCTCGAGCGTGGCGTTCACCGGATCACCGCCCCCTGCCACTCCGCAACGACAACACGCGACGTCCTCGTCCGCCTGGACCTGCCAACCGAGGCTTCCCGCTCGGATCCTGGCGCGTCATCGCGACCTCCGGATTGAAAGGTTTCACAATCCTGGCAGTGTGACGCTACTATGCGCCCGCGAGTCCCGTCAACGAGCGCCAAGATCACGCACGCAGGGTTGTGTCGCTAAGGCACATGTGACTTATGACGTTTCAATAGCAACGGCACCTGACTGGCCATCAGCCGCCCCGCGGACACCGCGCAAGCTAGTCGAATCCCGACAAACCGCGGTCGTCGGCAAGCCGCCGCCTGGTCGAGTGCAGCGCGAACGTGACCGCCCCGACGACTTCGGCGCGCGTTCCCAACGACGAGCGCAACAGCTGCAGGCCATCGGTGATCGCCGGCTGTGCGTACCGCCGCACGCTTTCCCCGACGGCGTCCACGAGCACGTCACCTGCGGCGCTGACCAGGCCACCGAGGACGACCGCCCCGGGATTCAGGCTGGCGCACAGGTCAGCGATCGCCTGGCCGAGTGTCCGCCCGGCGTCGGACACGATTCGGCAGGCCAGCGGTTCCCCATCGCGCACGAGCTGAACGACCCCGTCGAGGGTCAGGGGTTCGCTTCGGGTGGGCTGCAGCAGCTCGATGATGCGCCGGCCCGAGGCGAGCGTGTCGAGGCAACCACGACTGCCGCACCAGCACAGCGCACCGTATTCGTCGACCAGGACGTGGCCGATCTCGCCGGCGATCCCGGCGGCGCCCTTGTAGAGCTTCCCGTTCAGGACGAGCCCGGCACCGATGCCACTGGACACCTTCACGTAGAGCACGTCGTCGATTCCGCTCGCGACACCTTGCCACGCTTCCGCCAGCGCGCCGAGGTTGGCGTTGTTCTCGAGCCAGACCGGCATGCCGATCCGTTCTTCGAGTTCGGTCGCCGGCACCACGCCTGCCCAGTTGTTGAGGACGCGGCCCAGGGTGATGCTCCCCGTCGCCCGATTGACCGGGGCGGGCAGCCCGACGACCACCTGCCGGACCACCTCCCGGTCTATCCCCGCCTCGGCAGTCAGCTCGGTGACCAGCTTGGCGGCCGCGGACAACGACTCCGCGGCGAAGTCGTCGACCTGCATCAGCACTTGCTGCTCGGCGAGGATCCGGCCCGACAGGTCGGCCAGCGCGGCCCGGATGTGGGTCCGGCCGAAATCGACGCCGACCACCGCGTCGGCAGTCTTGGCGAGCCGCAGGAGCCCGGGCGGCCTGCCGCTGTGCGAACCACGGGCATCCGGATCGGGCACGTCCTCGACCACGGTGCCGTCGGCGACGAGATCGCTCACGACCGCCCACACCGATGTCCGCGAACGCCCGGTGACCTCCCGCAAACGGGCTCGGCTCATCGGACCGTAGCGGCTCAGCGCGTAGAGGACATGCTCCCTCTGCGACGGGCTCGGTGCCGGGCCGGATGCCCGGGACGGTCCGTTGGTCACCTCTCCACCCCCATTGGCTTCCCCGATCTTCCAGCGTATCCGCGACGCGGGTCGATTGGTCACGTGTTCCCCGTGGCGGCGGTCCGTTCGAACACCCCGCGAGCTAGCGCCCACTGCTCGAACTCCGCGAGGTTGTCCGCGGTGATCACCTGCGGCTGAAGTCGCCGCTGGTTTCCCTCGAGGCCCACCGGGGCGAAGCCCAGCAGCGTCAGTGCGTCCGCGGTCCCGAGACGAGCGGCGAGCGCGATCGCGGCGGCCGCGTAGTAGCCGAAGTAGTACTCACGGATCCAGATGCTCGCGAAAACGGATCCGCGCCGGATAGCGGCCGCGGTCTCGGGCAGCATGTCGTTGCCGACAATCGCTACCTCGCCCATCCGGCCTGCGTCTTCGACGGCCGCGGCCTGGACAGCGGCGTGGTAGCCGTAGACGCCGTAGCAACCGGCGACATCCGGATACTCCGCCAGCAGCCTGCGGACGTTCGCGGCAGCGATGTTGATGTGTTCGCCGTCGTCGTCACCGCCGACCACCTCGATGCCGGCTTCGGCCATCACCTCGCGGAACCCGCGCAGTTTCCCGGCTGCACCATGAGCATGGGTGGAGCCGGTCTGCGCGAGAACACGCGCGCCGGCCGGCACCTGCTGTGCGAGCAAGCGACCGGCCTGACGGCCCAGCTCGACCGGCGTCGGCATGCCGACGTACAGCGCCCGGCCGCAGCCGGGCGCGTCGAGGTCGAACGTCACGACCGGCACCCCGGCACCGGTCGCCTCGGCGACCACGGTGTCGAAGGCCGACTCGCGGGTCGCGACAAAAGCCAACCCGTCCACGCGTTTCGTGAGGTGCCGCCGCATCGCCTCCACCTGGTCGTCGACAGATTCGTACTCGGGGGCTTCGAAGACCACGTCGAGTCCCCAGCGTTCGGCGGCGTCGCGCCAGCCGGCGTTGACCATGTCCCAGTACGGTCCGCGGTTCTTCTCGATCACCGCGATCGTCAGCCTGCGGTTCCACCCGCCGGCCCGGTCAGGCGTATTCATAGCGCACCGCGGTCGATTCCAGGTCGACGCCCAACACCGACTCCGAGCCGATTCCGAGGCCCGGACGGTCGCTCACGTTCGCCACACCTTCGACGATCGTCACGCCGCCCGAGCTCACGATGTCCTGTTCGAACAGCGTGTGGCACGCGACGCCCGTGTAGAGCGGATTGCGCGAAGCCACCGCGAGGTGGGCAACGGCCGTGTTCGCCACCTTCATCTCGTTGATCTCGTCGACGATGTAGTCGACGTTGTGTGCCTCGGCGACCCGGATCATCTGCTGGCACTTCTGGACGCCCCCGACGCGGCTGATCTTCAGGCTGACGATGTCGGCGGCTTCGGACTCGATGACGCGGTTGAGGTCGGCCACGGTGCGGATCCCGTCGTCGGCCATGACCGGGAACCGCGTCGATCGGCGGATCTTCGCCAGGCCGCTGAAGTCGTTGGCCAGCACCGGTTGCTCGAGGATGACCTTCTGGTGCAGCGGCACCTCCTTCTCCAGCACTTCCGCGATCAAGAGAGTCTGGTTGACCGACCAGGCCTGGTTCGCGTCCAGGCTCAGCGTCGCGAGATCCCCGATCACCGGCAACAAGGACCGGACGATGTCGAGGTCGTACTCCGTGTCGCCGCTCATCTTCTGCTTGAAGAACCGGTAGCCCTGCGTCATCAGCCGGGCCATGTCGCTGGCGGTGTCCTCGTAGGTGGCCGGCGTGATGTGGGTGGGCACGCCGTCGTGCATCCGCCCGCCGAGAAGCTGGTACACCGGAATGCCGAGGATCTTGCCCGCCAGGTCGTGCAGCGCGATGTCGATGCCGGCCTTCGCCGCGACATTGCCGGCCGGCGAGTAGCGGTCCATCAGCGTGTTCGCTTTGGTCAGCTGCAAGGGGTCGAGACCGACGAGACCCGGCTTGAGCAGGTCGATGCCACCCATCGTCGAGGGCGCGGTCTCACCGTAGAGTCCAGGGCAGTGGGCTGCTTCGCCGATGCCCACGACACCTTCGTCGGTGTGGATCTGAACGATGACGTTGACCTGGGTCTCGTCCTTGACGTAGTACCGCTTGTCCTTCATGTACTCGGGCCGGTAGTCGGCGCGGACGGCGGTGCCGGTGATGTCGGTGATCTTCAAGTGTTCCTCCCTGGAACTGCTGCTGGAGTCAGCCGGGTGCGCGATCAGGTGGTCGCGCGCCGGCGGGAAATCGAGTCGACGACCACGGCGGCGACGAGCACGGCGCCGATCACCATGTACTGCAGGTCGGAGACGAGGTTGAGCAGGTACATGCCGTTGTAGATCGACCCGATGACGAGCCAGCCGATGACCGCCGACCACGCGCTGCCCCGGCCGCCGAACAAGCTGGTGCCGCCGATGACCGCCGCGGCGATCGAGTACAGCAGCAGCGTGCTTCCACCGAGGTCCTGCGAGGCAGCGCCGACGTAGGAAGCCGACAGCACGCCTCCCGCGGCGGCCATGGCGCCGGAAATGGCGAAGACGGACACGCGAATCCGGTCCACGTTGATCCCGGCGCGACGTGCTGCTTCAGCGTTTCCACCGACGGCGCGCACCCGCTGGCCGTATCGGGTCTGGGTGATCAAAACCCAGAAGAAGACCGCGAGAACCAGGAAGATGATCAGCGCCAACGGAACACCGACCGCTCGGTTGAGCTCCCACACCACGACGAACAGCGCGACGGCGAGACCGACCACCTGGACCACCAGCAGACCCAGCGGCGGTGCGCTCACCCCGGAGCGCACGTGCCGTCGCCTGCTGGTCAGCCCCAGCACCAGGAAACACACCACCGCGACCGCGGCAAGCCCGTAGCCCGCCACCGGCGCGAGGCTGCGGCCCTCCAGCTGGGAGATGGTGCCGCCGAAGGGGAACAGGATCGTGCCGGTCTTACCCAGGAACCGCAGTTGCAGACCGAGGAAGAGCAGCAGACCGCCGAGCGTCACGATGAACGACGGAACGTTGAGCCGTGTTCGGATGAACCCTTGGAGGGCGCCGAGCACTCCCCCGGCCGCGACGGTCGCCACGATCCCCAGGATGGGGTTCCAGCCGTTGTTCTGGACGAGGACGGCGAGGATGGCCGCTCCGAGGCCGCAGACCGAGCCGATGGACAGATCGACCTCGCCGATCAGCAGAACCATGACCACGCCCAGTGAAATCACGCCACCGTAGGAAATCTGGCGCGCGAGGTTGTGCACGTTGTCGTCAGAGAGGAACCGGTTGTTGACGAGCTGGAAGACGATCCAGATCAGGACGAGGCCGAGGTAGACCGACAGGCTTCCCACGTCGCCCTTGCGGATCTGCTTCGCCTTGGCGCGGACGAGCTCCCCCAGCGTCGGCGCGGCCTGACCGAGCGGTACCGGCTCTGACGTTGCAGCAGTCGTCTCGACTTGCGGCAGCTCTTCGACTGTCCTTTCCGGACTCATGCGAGGTCACCTCCCGAGGTGATGCCGTGCAGCTCCCGGCCGGCGCCGAGATCCGTGGCCGAGGTCAGGCCGGTGATCGCGGAGACCACCTGTTCGTGCGTGGCCGCCGAGGTGGAGAACTCCCCCGCGTTGCGACCCAGCCGGAGCACGCAGATCCGATCGGCCACGGCGAACACGTCGGCGAGGTTGTGGCTGATCACGACGACGCCGAGACCGCGTGCCTTCAACCGCCTGAGCAGCTGGAGCACCTGCGCGGTCTGTGCCACTCCCAGGGCCGCCGTCGGTTCGTCCAGGAGCACGACCTTCGGCTCGCCGAGGATCGCTCGCGCGATGGCGACGGCCTGCCGCTGCCCGCCCGAGAGGTCCTCGACCCGGGCCAGCACGTTCGGAATCCGAGCGCCGAGGCCGGCCAGCAGAGCTCGCACCTGCTTCGCCATGTCGATCTTGTCGAGCAACCTGGCGGTCCGGTACGGGCCCGTCAACATCTTCTCCCGGCCGAGAAAGAGGTTGGCGACGACGTCGAGGTTGTCGCACAGAGCCAGATCCTGATAGACGGTCGCGATCCCGAGCTTGGCCGCGTCCTGCGGTGTCGCCACCGTCACGGGGTTGCCTTCGAAGGTGATCTGCCCGGAGTCCGCGGGCGACACCCCGGCGATCGCTTTGATCAGCGTGCTCTTGCCGGCGCCGTTGTCGCCGACCAGTGCCACGATCTCCCCCGCCCGCGCTTCGAACGCAACATCCTGCAGGGCGTGCACGGCACCGTAGGACTTCTCGGCGTGCGCCAGCGAAAGCAGGACCCTGCCCTGCCCGTTTTCGTGTTCCGTTGCCACAGCTGTTTCCTTCACCCTGTGATACCGGCCCGAGCGCACGCGTCGGCCGCGCCGCCCCCGCACACCTCGGCCGACGTCGCGAACCCGTCGGCGATCACCGTCGACTTGATGTTGTCGACGGTGACGGCGATCGGCGGCAGCAGCTGCGTCGGCACTTCGTCGCCGGTCACGTTCTTCACCATCGGTGCCGGCGGCAGCGGCTTGCCGTGCGCGAGGAGGATGGCGATCTTGGCCGCCGCGTCCGCCTCGGCCTTGAGATTCTTGTACGTGGTCATGTACTGGGTACCGAGCACGATGCGCTGCAGACCCTCGTCGGTCGCGTCGAGACCCGTCACCGGTGGGATCGGCGAGATGTTCGCCTGGCGCATCGCGGTGACCGCCGCGCCGGCCAGCGTGTCGTTCGCCGCGTAGACGCCGACGATGTCGTGCGCACCGATCTTCGCGATCGCCTGCGTCATCTCTGTGGTGGCGTTGGTCGGCGACCACCCGTCGGTGTCGTACTCGGCGGCGATCTTGTACCCGGACTTGTCGAAGACCTCGTGCGCGCCCTGCTTGAAGAACGCTCCTGTGGTGTCCGGCACACCGTTGATCATGACGATGTTGCCGGCACTGTGTCCCGCAACCTGCATCGCCTTGATCATGGCGTTCGCCTGGGTCTTGCCGACCTCGACGTTGTCGAACCCCGTGCGGTACGCCAGCGGGCCGCCGGCGGTGCGGTCGTAGGCGACCGTCGGCACGCCCTTGGCTTTCGCCTCCTGCACGATGGCAGCCGAACTGTTCACGTTCGCCGCGTCGAGCACCAGCACCTGCGCGCCCTGCGCGAGCGCCGACTCGGCTTGCTGTTGCTGCTTGTCCGCCGCGTTCGCGGCGTTGAAGTACAGCACCTTGCAGCTGGAATCCTGGGCCTTCACGGCATCGAGGAACAGCGGGTGATCTTTGGCTTCGTAGCGCGGCGTCGTGTTCTCGGGCAAGAGGAACGCGATCGTGCACCCACCCTCGCCGGACCGCGACGGCTGCACCTCGGCGGCACACGCCGACGCGCTCACCCCGACGGCCAACGCCATCAACACCGTGGACAAGCAGGCTCTCTTCATTGACAGCTCCTCTGGCTGGCGCATGCTCTGCTCCGGGGGAACCGCGCGTCGATTCGTGCACGGCCCTGCTCGCCGGACAGTTTCATCAGCCGAGGCCGGTTCTGTCAACTAGTGAACAGAACAAACGGGCAATATTCGAAAGTATTTGCCGATTCTGTTCATCTAGCGCCGTTCACGAACAGAACTACCGAGCCGGGAATCACCCCGTCGGGGTCTGCAATGCAGGGTCGCCAATAGCCGAAATCGCAGGCGCGCACGAAGTCGATTTATTCGACTTCACCATTTCGCCATCGACGAAGGTCGTCAGTGAAGCCCGGTCACTCGCGACGACGCCCAGCGCGCGACCAGCAAGACGATGCCGATCACGGTGATCGCGAAAGCCGTGCGCGGAACCCAATCGCCCCATCGCACGTAGGGAGTGATCTCCTCGTACAGTGGCACATCGACCACGAAGATCCTGCGCTCGTCCGGCGGCATCCAGGCCAGCTGCCTGCCCCGCGCGTCGAACGCCGCGGATGTTCCGTTCAGCTCCACCAGGACGGCGGATCGCCCGGACTCCACCGCCCGCACCGCCTCGGCACTCGCCTGTTGCGGTTGTACCCAGGTTCCGTGGAACGACGTGAGCGAGCCCTGCGCCACCGTGACGTCGGCGTGCAGCCGAACGAGTTCCCGGCGCAGGTCGGGAAAGATCGACTCGTAGGAGATCAGTGGGCCCACCCGAGTCCCGCCGACCCGCAGCACCACCGGCTCTCGGCCCGGGGCCCGATCTTCCTCGGCGATGGCGGTGCCCCGAAGCACCTTTCCCAGCAGCTGCCGCATCGGCACGTACTCGCCGAACGGGACCAGCCGCCGCTTCTCATACGTACCAACCAAACCATCGGGTCCGTACTGCTGAGTCGTCTTCCTGATCCGGCCGTCCGCTGCTCGCGCGTCGACGTTGACGAGCACGTCGCTTCCCGCGATCGCCGCGGCCTGGCGCAACCGGCCCATCACATCGGGACGGCTCGCCGGGTCGAACGGCACGCTGCTCTGCCCCCAGACCACCATGCCCTGCCCCAGACCGGCGGCCCTTTGGGTCAATTCCAGATGCGCCGCCAAACGCTCGTCTCCTCCGTACACGACGCCAGGCTGCACCCCCACTACACGGACGCTGCCGGTCACCACCGGTTCCGGCCGGAGCAGCCCATAGCCGATCGCGAGTGCGGCGAACACGACGGCGAGTCCTCCCCCGAGCAGCCGCGCTGCCCTGCGGGCGCCGGGAAGAAACACGGCAGCAAGCCCGACATTGACGGCCACCAACACGAAGCTGAGCAACCACACCCCACCCAGCGACGCCACGGCCAGCACCGGCCGCACCTGCCACTGCGTCAAACCGACAAGACCCCAAGCACCGCCCAGACCTTCCCACGAACGCAGCGCTTCGACGCTGACCCAGACCGACGGCAGCACCACCACCGCCAAGGCCACCCGCGCACCGGACGGTTCTCGCAGCAGCCCGTACGTCGCCAGCCCGAATGGCACCCAGAGGGCGGCGACCACAACGCCCACCACAAGCGCCAGCATTCCGATGTTCGGCAGCAGCCACTGCAGCACAACGACAAAGAACCCGACCGCGGCTAGCGAACTCCGCCAAGCCGCCTCACCGTACGAGCCCGCGCGCCCGAGCAACAATACCAGCGGGACCAGCCCGACCCACCCCAGCCACCACGCATCGGCAGCCGGGAAGGCCAGCGCCACCACGCAACCACACGGCAAAGCCAGCCCACGCACCGCCCACCGACGCACCCGCACGGCAACAGGCATACCAGCACGCTACTCCCCGCCAGGCGTGAGTCGGGCCAGATCACCGCACCTCCCGGCCCGCCGAGCATCCTCCGCGCGCCCACCCCTACCAGGCGGTACCGAGCCGACCAGGACTACGTCAAACGGGTTGCCGCCGATGCACGGTCCGACCTGAGTCAGGCGTGATGGAACTCGGGTGGGCACTTCTCGGTGAACGTGGCCATGCCTTCATTCCGGTCGCGGGTGGCGAGCAAAACATGGAACACCCGGCGTTCAAACAAGACGCCGACCACCACCACCCGACCGTTCCGGCGCGGCGCCCTCCCGCTTCGGGACTGGCGGGATCGCTCGGAAATCGCCGGTGGAACATGACCTTCCCCGCGACGCCGACGGTCCCACCGCCGTCACCTCTCACAGGCCGAGCGCGCGCCGGACCTCGACCAGATGCCGCCGCGACACCGCGACGGTCTCGCGGTCGGGCCCGTCCAGGACGAGCGCGAATCCGCTGTGGAAGGTCGGGGCGATTTCGCGCACCCGGTGCAGGTTCACCACGCAGTGCCGATGCACCCGCAGGAATCCGTGGGGTGCCAGCCGCGTCGCCAGCCGGCTCAGGGTGTGGTTCAGTGCCCGCAGTCGGCCCCGGTCGGTCAGCAGCCACACGATCTTGCCCTCGGCCTGCGCGACCCGGATCTCCGCCGGGGCCATCAGCAGGATGTGCCCGCCGTGGATGCCGGCGACCCGGAACACCGGCGCTTGAGCAGCCTCGATCGCCGGCGGTGTGTCCGTACTGGTGGTGAGGAGCGTGCCGATGAGCTGCCCGTCGTGCTGGATGGGCTGGACGGTGATCGGGCACCCGTCCTCCGCGCACGCGGCCAGCCGCAGCGCGCCGGCACGCGCGCGGGAGCCGAGCACCGCGCGCCCGACCTCGTTCGCCGCCACAAGCCGCCCGCGCCGGTCGATGACCGCCAGCGGTCCGGCGTCGGCGGCGGCCCACGGTCGCAGCGATCCGGCCACCTCGGTGAGCACGTCTTCGCGCCGGTGACGGAGGCCGTAATCCAGTTCCTGGGCACAACGGTGCAGCCGCGCGATCGCGAGCGCCGTCAGCGGGCGGCGATGCACCAGGAACGCGAGGACTGCGCACGGCCGGGGACAGTCGGGGTCGCCCACCGCGACGCCCGCGCCGGACCAGTCGGCCAGGTCACCGCGCCAGTGTTCGGAACCGGTCACGTGGGCGTGTCCGTCGAGCAGCGCGGTTCCGAGGGCATTGGTACCGCGGCTGCTCTCCGACCAGTCGTGCCCGGGTGCCAGCTGGTGCGCACCGGCAAGCGCGACGGCCGAACTGCTCCCGAACACCGCGACGACCCGCCCGTCCGCAGCCGCGACCGCCACCACCCCGTCGGTTCGGGTGAGGTCGGCCGCCAGCGAGCGGGCGGCCGACACCACGGTGCGCGGCGCCGCGGCAACCGAGTCGGCAGAGGGGTCGGGCGGCGGCGTGTCGGGGGCAACGCCGTAAACCTCGCGGCAGCGCTGCCAGGACGCCTGGATCGCAGGCGGGATCGCGGCGGTGCCGTTCGTTCCGGGTTCGTGGCCGCCAGCGCCGGCGCGCTGACCGTCCATGCCGACCTCCTCGCGTTCGGGCGGCCCCCTGAACAGACTAGGACGGACGTGGCCGGCCGGGATAGCGTCCGCGCGCCGTCGCCCGGGCAGATCGACGATTCCGGCCGATCCGACGACCCGATGCAGGGAGGTTTCGTCATGGCCATCGACTTCACCCCCACCCCGGAACAACGGGAACTCCAGGCGAGCACCCGTGCCTTCGCCCGCGGCATACTCGCGCCGGTGGTCCGTGCGGCCGACGCCGAGACGGACCCGTTGCGCGCCTTCCAGATGACCAAGGACGCCTATGTGCAGGCGTACCGCGCCGGCATCGCGTTCTGCATGCTGCCCACGCAGTACGGTGGCGGCGGGCTGTCCAATGTGGACCTCATCCTGGCCGCCGAGGAAATGTGCTCCGTCGACCCGGGTTTCGCCTGCACCATCCTGGTCAACGGGCTGGGCCTGATGCCCGTCTGGTACTGGGGCAGTGACGAGCAGAAGGACCGCTTCCTGCGCGCAGCCACCTCTGACCCGACCGGCGAGTACATCGTCGGCTACGCGGTGAGCGAGCCGGCCGGCAGCCCCGGCGGCACGGCGAACTTCGACGCGCCCGATGCTTCACCCGTCGGGATCGGTGTCACCGCCACGCTCGATGGCGACCACTACGTGCTCAACGGCCGCAAGTACTGGCCGTGCAACGTCGCAGGCTGGGACGGCCACGGTGCCAACGCGAGCATCGTCGTGGTGCGCACCGACCCGTCGAAGGGCGGCACCGAGGGGCTTTCGGCGATCATGATCGAGCGCGGCACCCCCGGTGTCAGCTACAACCTCATCAGCAAGATGGGGCATCGGCTCACCCCCAACGCCGAGATCGTCTTCACCGACGCCCGGGTTCCCGCGAACAACCTCGTCGAGGGCACCCGCGGCAACGGCGATCTGCTGATCAACCGCAACTTCGCCTGGTCGGGGCCGGTGGCCGGAATCGCGGCGGTCGGCGTGGCCCGGACCGCCTACGAATCCGCCCTGGAATGGGCGCGGACCTACACCGCCGGTGGCCCGAGCCCGATCATCAACCACCAGAACGTCGGTTATGTGCTCGGGGACGTCGCGGCTCGGATCGAGATGTGCCGCTGCTTCTGCTGGAAGGCCGCGCACTTCCTGGACCAGCACGACTACCACGGCGAGCTGATCGGCGCGATGTGCAAGATCCAATGCACGGAGCTGATGTTCGACGCGGTCTACAAGTGCATGCAGGTCGTGGGCGTGAACAGCCTGGACAAGCAGCACGAGTTCGAGAAGCTGCTGCGCGAGGCCGCAGTGCTGCCGCTCTACGACGCCGGCAACTTCGGCATGCAGCGCCGTCGCGTCCACGGCGTGCTCGCCAGCCCGGACTACAACCCGCGCGCGCTGATGGACGACGAGTTCGTGCCCTTCACGAAGTTCATGGAGACCATCGACACGGTCCCCACCTACCAGGAGACCCCGCTTCCCGTGTGACGGGCGAGCGCTCGGGTGCGTCCCTCACCGGACGCGCCCGGGCGCTGGGCGCCGGCCTGGCGGAACCGGTACTCGGCGAGGTCGGCCCGCGCGCCGCAGCGCGTCGAGAAGAAACAGCGGCGCCCGGCCGTGCCCGATGAACCGGTCGGCTTCGGCCGTCGAAGACCCACTGGGTCGCAGTGCGCTCCGGGTAGCGCTTGATGCCGGTCGTCGGACACTCCCCACGGGCTGGGATTCGGGTTCCCCGGCGTAGGCCGGGTAATCGGCGTAGCCACTGGTACCGCCTTGGTAGAAGGTTTCGCGATCGGCGACGGCGAGCGGGTGGCCGTGCTCGAATCGAGTGGGCAGATCCGGGTTCGCGATGAACAGTTGCGCGAAGGACACCAGATCGGCCAGGCCTTCGGTGATCACCCGGTTGCCGGACTCCTGGTCCATGCCGGCGTTGGCGACAAGGGTGCCGTGGTACCGCGGGCGGAAGCGGACCAGCGACGCACGCTGCTGATCCGGCGTGACAAGTTCGTTGGGCCGCCTCGTCATCATGAGGTGCAGGTAGGCGAGCGGGTGGTCGTTGAGCCGCTCGGCGACGTGCTCGTGGCCGGTCAGCAGTTCCGGTGCCACCTCGGTGGTGGAGCCGATCGCCTGGTAGGGCGCGAACTTCACGCCGACGCGGTGCGGATCCCAGACGCCGGTCACCGCCTCGAGAATCTCGAACAGGAACCGCGCGCGATTCTCGGCGCTGCCGCCGTAGGCGTCGGTGCGCAGGTTGAGCGCGGGGTTCAGGAACTGCGCGATCAGGTAGCCGCGCTGGGCGTGGATCTCGACACCGTCGAACCCGGCGCGGCGCGCGTTCGCCGCCGCGGAGCGGTACTGCTCCACGATCTCGGCGATCTCGTCCACGGTCAGCGCCCTCGGCGTCACCGTCTCGGTGAACCCGCCGACGGGGGTGAACACGCGGCCCCCGGGATTGACCGCCGACGGCGCGACCGGGAGGTGGCCGCCGTGGTAGTCCGGGTGCGAGCTCGCGCCGGTGTGGGCGAGCTGCGCGAAGATCACCCCGCGCTCGGCGTGCACGGCACCCGTCACCTCCGTCCAGCCCGCGACCTGTTCGGCGCCGTAGAGGCCGGGCACATGCACCGAGCCGACGGCGCCAGGGCTGATCCACGTGCCCTCCGACACGATCAGTCCGGCGCCGGCCCGCTGCCGGTAGTACTCGGCGTGCAACGGTGTCGGCGCAAGCTCGCGGTTCTCCGCTCGGGCTCTGGTCATCGGGGCCATCACGACGCGGTTGCGCAACCACAGGTCACCAAGGTCGTAGGGGCCCAGCAGCGGCTGCTGCGCCGCCGGTGACGAGTCGGGCACGTCCGCCTCCTCGCTTTCGTTCGTCGGAGATGCTGACCGGTTCACCCTCTCTCCGGACCTGAATCATGTCCAACGATGACTACAGATGCCTTCCAGCACCTTGAGCGATAATCGAGTCATGGAACTACGACACCTCGAGCACTTCCTCGCTGTGGCCGACGCGGGCGGTTTCACCCCCGCGGCACGCCGTTTGCACGTCGTGCAGTCCGGCGTGTCGGCGACGATCAAAGCGCTGGAACACGAACTGGGCGCCCGGCTGTTCGACCGCGGACGCGACGAGGTGACCTTGACTCCGGCCGGGCGCGTCTTCCTGCCCCGGGCGCGCGAGACGCTGGACTCCGCCCGCGCCGCCAAGGACGCGGTGCAGGAACTCGGCGGCACGCTTCAGGGGACCGTCACCGTCGGCACGCTCACCTCGGTCCACCTCATCGACACGCCGGGCATCCTCGCCACGCTGCGCGCCCGCCATCCCGGAGTCACCGTCCGGCTCCGCGCGGCGCTCGCCGGATCGACAGGGCTGGCACAGGAACTGCGCGACGGCCAGCTCGATGTCGCGTTCCTCTCGCTGCCCGGGCCGACGCCGGCCGGGTTGCGGGTCAGGGTACTGGAGATGACCCCGCTGGTGCTCTACGTCCCCACGGACCACCCACTCGCCGGCGCGGGCCGGGTCTCGCTGTCACAGCTCGCCGAATTCCCGTTCATCGACTCCCCGCCGGGCTTCGGCAACCGCATCATCGCCGATCAAGCTTTCGCCGGCGCCGGCATCGAACGTGAGGTCACCTTGGAGATCGCCGACATCGGCACAGCCGTGCACTTCATCCGCGCGGGACTCGGAATCGGTTTCCTCGGCCGATTCCTGGTCGACGACCCCGCGGGGCTGGCCACCGTGGAGGTCGCCGATCACGAGCTCCTGTGGCAGCTCACCGTCGCGACCTCCGCGACCCGACGACCCAGCGCCGCAGCGCGGGCATTCCTGGAACTTCTCGACGAGGTGCACCCGACACCGAATCGCCGGCAGGTACGCGGTTGACCCGAGTTGCACAGGCGGCCGAGGCGCCGCACCGAGATCAGGTCGGTGACCCAAAACCGGCAGCACGAGTGCTTCGACTCTCGCGTCGCATCGACTCCGCCTTGTCGAGGTAGGCCGTTCAGGAAATGGCGTCGACGCGAGGATCCATCCGGTCCTCGCGGCACGAGCCCGGACCCGGTAGACATCGCCGTGGAAGATCGCCTGGTCAAGCCGGCCGCCAGAACCGGATCCGGAAGTTCGGCCACCACCACGAATGCCCCTCCGGCGTGGACAGCACGAAGGGCCTGTTCCGGCGATGGGTGCCCGGCATCGTCCACCGTGGACGGACGGTCAGACCAGCGCTTCGATCCGCACCGCGGCGCCCGACGGGTCCACGCGGGCGAGCCAGGAGGCCGGCAGCAGCGCCGGGCGGGACGGGACGAACTGCGGAAGCCGGCCCTGCCACAGGACCCGGTCGCCCTGACTGACCCGCACCCGTGGCAGGCGGGCGAACGCGCTCGGCCGCAGGATCACCCGGCCGCGCGCCGGGAGGTCCGCCGACGACGAGATGCGCTGCGGACTGGTCCAGGCCAGCGGGCCGTCGACCTCGATCGGGACCCCCGCGCCGGCCGCCGACGCCGCGCGGCCGGCCAGCCAGCGCGCAATCGAACGGCCGGCGTGGCGGCCCGACAGCGCCGCGACGTCCGCTGTTTCGACCGGGTGACAAAGGTTTCCGGCGGCGAAAAGTCCGGGCGTGCTGGTGGCCCCGGTCGCGTCGATCACCGGTCCGAGAGTCCGCGGGTCCATCCCGACGCCCGCCGTCCGGGCGAGTTCGTGGTCCGGCACCCAGTCGCCGGTGAACACGACGGTGTCGCAGGCCTCGGTCCACCGGTGCCCGTCGGCAAGGCGCTCCAGCTCGACCTCCGCGATTCGTGGCTTGCCCCGCACCGCGACGACCCGGGTGCCCGTCAGCACCGGCACGCGCAACATCCACCGCGCGCCGAGGTGGAACGGCAGGTAGCTCTGGTGCCGCGGCAGCTCGGTGGTCAGCGCGGCGACCTCGACCCCGGCGTGCCGCAACGTCATCATCGCGGAGAAGCCGACGTGCTCGGCACCCACCACGATCGCGCGCCGCCCGACCGGCCGGTGCTGCAGGTAGACGGTCTGCTGCAGCTGCCCGGTGGTGTACACGCCCTGGCCACGGTCCCCGGGCACCCAGCGCGCCGGGCGCGGGCGCTCGCGGGCGCCGGTGGCCATCAGCACCGCCGAGGCGTGCACGACCGACAGCCCGTCCGGCGCCGTCACCTCGAGCCCGCCGTCGCCGGACCAGCCTGTGACCATGGTCGTGGTGCGCAGGGTGACGCCCGCCGCCGCGGCCAGTGCGGCGTAGCGCCGGGCGTAGGCCGGCCCGGTCATGATCCGCCGGAAGTCCCGCAGGCCGTAACCGGTGTGCGCGGAATGCCGCGGAATCCCGCCGGCGACGACCTCCCGCTCCAGCACCTCGACCCGCTCCACCCCGGCCCGGCGCAGCGCGACCGCCGCGGCGAGCCCGGCCGGCCCGCCGCCGATCACGGCGACGTCGACGTCGTGCCTGATCCGCTCGTTCACTTCGCGGCCTCCGCTTTCACGGGCGCGTCCGCGCCCTCGTCGACCATGCGCGAGACCGCCGCGCCACAGTAGAAACCCTGACACCGGCCCATCCCGGCCCGAGTGCGGCGTCGCAATCCCTCCACAGTGGACGGGGCGATTTCGCTGTGCAGCGCATCGCGGATCTCACCGCGGCTGACGCGTTCGCAGAAGCAGACGATCTCGCCGTAGGCGGGGTCCTTCGCGATCAGCTCGGCGTCCTCGGCCGGGCGGACGTCCACCTGGCCGAGATACGGCATCTGTGGCGGGACGACGTCCGCACGCGGCCCCGGCATCACCTCTCCCGGCCAGCCCGCCAGCTCCGCCCCGACGTGCTCGGCGATCGCGAGCGACGAGGTGAGCCCTGTCGACCGGATCCCACCCACGCACACGTAGCGCTGATCGGGATGGAACGAGATCTGGTAGTCGCCGAACTCCGTCGCCGCCCGCAGGCCTGCGTAGATCGTGGTGACCTCTTCGCTCAGCAGCGCGGGGACGATCCGGTTTCCCTTCTCCCGCAACATGGCCAGGCCGTCCTCTGTGGACCCGGTGGCCGAGCGGTCGGTCAGGTCCTCCGCAGTGGGGCCGAGCATCACGTTGCCGTAGACGGTCGGGCTCACCAGCACGCCCTTGCCCATCTTCGTCGGCACCGGCAACAGGATGTGGTTCACCAACGACCGCGCCAGCTTGTCGAACACGATGAGCTGGCCGCGGCGGGGGGTGATCGTGAACGACTCGTGCCCGAACATCGCGTGCACGTGATCGCTGCCGAGGCCCGCGGCGTTGACCACGTACCGGGCCCGGACCGGTCCCCGGTCGGTGTGCAGCACCGTGTGGTCCGCACCCGGCTCCGCGCCGGTCACGGTATGGCCGAGCAGCAGTTCGGCACCGTGGCGCACCGCCTCCGTCGCGAACGCCAGCGTGGTCGTCCACGGGCAGATGATGGACTCCCCCGGCACCTCCAGAGCGGCCAGCGCACCCGGGCCGAGGTGCGGCTCGCGCCGCGCCAGCTCGGCGGAGTCCAGCAGCCGGGTCTCGTGGTAGCCGTTGGCCGCGGCCTTCTCGGCCAGCCTCGGCAGCGCCGCCAGCTGCTCCTCGTCCCAGGCGACCAGCAGGGCGCCCAGCGGCTCGACCGGGATCCCCGCCTTGGCGGCGTAGTCGGACAGCAGCCGGTACCCGCGCGCGACGAGCCGCGACTCGGTGGTGCCGGGCGTCGCGTCGAAGCCGGTGTGCAGGATCGCGGTGTTGGCCTTGCTGGTCACGTCCCCGACGTCGGAGCGCGTGTCCACCAGCGCCACGGACCGGCCGCGCAGCGTGAACTCGCGCGCCAGCGCGGAGCCGACCACACCGGCTCCGATCACGACCAGGTCGTACTCGGGCTCTGGCATCAGGAATCAGCCCTTCCGGGAAACACGCGGCCTTCGCCGCTGAACTGCCGGGTCGCCTCCAGCGCGGACCGCCAGCGGCCCAGCTGCTCGGCGGCCCAGGCGGGCGGGCGGCTCGGTTCGACGACCGTGCCCGGCCGCGGGTCGGGCAACGGGTGGCCGGCGGCACCGCGCAGCGCCAGATCGGCGACGCCGAGCGCGGTCGCGTGCGGAGCGGCGGCCACCTCCACCGGTGCCTGCAGCAGGTCGGCCTGCAGCTGCACCAGCACTCGCGACCGGGTGAGCCCGCCGTCGAGCCGCAGCCTGGGCGCGGCGCCGAGGTCCGCCGCCGCGGCGTCGACGAGGTCCACGATCTGCGCGGCGATCCCCAGGCAGACCGCGCGGGCCAACTGCGCCCGGGTCGCCGCCAGGTTCAGTCCCAGGAAGCCACCGGTCGCGCCCGGCTGCCAGTGCGGCGCGGCCAGCCCGGCGAGCGACGGCACGAAAACCACCCCGGCCGTGTCGTCCACTGTGGACGCCAGCTCGTCGAGCTCGCCGGCCGAGCCGAGCAGGCCGACGTCGCGCAGCCAGGACACCGCTTTGCCCACGGTGTACACCTGCCCGTCGAGGCACCAGCGCCGCTGCCCCGCGATCTGCCACGCGATGGACGGGGTCAGCCCGGCTTCGCTGCGCTGCGGCCGGTCACCGGTGTTGACGAGCAGGAAGGCGCCGGTGCCATACGTGCACTTCGCCTCGCCCCGCTCCCGGCAGCGCTGCGCCCACAGCGCAGCCTGCTGGTCCACGATCACCCCGGAGACCGGGATCTCGGTGCCGAATGCGCTGGTAGTGCCGACCACCTCGTCGTTGCCGGCCAGTCGCGGACGGCGCTCGGTCAGCCCGAACAGGTCCCAGGCCTCGTCCGACCAGGTGCCGGACTCGAGGTCGAGCAGCATGCTGCGCGACGCGGTCGCGACGTCGGTGACGAACTCGCCGGTGAGCCGATGCAACAGCCACGTGTCGGTGGTGGTGACCACTCCCCCGGCGCCCACGTGCTCGCGCAGCCACCGCATCTTCGGGGCGGAGAAGTACGGGTCGAGCGGCAGGCCGCTGATCTCGCCGAGCCGGTCGGCGACGTCGCGCAGGGACTCGCACACCTCGACGGCCCGCCGGTCCTGCCACACCACGCACTGCGAGAGGGCTTCGCCCGACGCGGGGTCCCACGCCAGCACCGTCTCGCCCTGGTTGGCGAGCCCGACGACGCCGGCACCCACCCCGGCCGCCGCGACGGCCGCGCGGCCCGCGTCGAGAACCGACGCCAGCAGCTCGCCCGGATCGACTTCCACCGCACCCGGTTTCGGCGTCCGCACGGACAGAGACCGGTCGACCTCGGCCAGCACGGCACCGTCTTCAGCGACGACGAGCGCCTTGGTCGCCGAGGTGCCCTGGTCGATGGCGAGCACGGCTCCGGTCATGAGGCCGCGTCCTCGGCTCCGGCCACGGCCGGCTGCACGACGGTCAGACCCGCGTCGCGCAGCTGCGCGACCATTTCGGGGTCCGCGGAGGAGTCGGTGATCAGCGCCGTGATGCGGTCGAGCGCGCAGACCTTCCGCAGCGCGACGTGCCCGAGCTTGCTTCCGTCCGCCAGCACGTAGACCTCGGCCGCGTTGCTGATCATCCGGCGCCGGACGGCGATCTCGTCGAGGTGGTAGTCGGTGAGCCCGCCGATCGCGTGGACCCCGCCGGAGCCCAGGAACGCCTTGTCCGCGAAGAAGTTGCTGATCTGGTCCTCGGCGTCGGGCCCGGAGCAGGTCAGCTCGTCGTGCCGGACACGGCCGCCCACGAGGTGCAGGTTCACCGCGTCCCGGCCGGCCATCGCCAGGACCGCGCCGAGGTTGTTGGTGACCACGCGGCCGCTGAACGACTCGGGCAGCGCGCGAGCGGCGGCGAGCACGGTGGTGCCCACGTCGAGGAACACCGTGTCGTCGTCACCGACGATCGAGGCGACCACCTCGGCGATCTCCGCCTTGGCCTCGCGCTCGATGTTCTCGCGCTCCACCCGGCCGGGCTCGGCGCTGCGGGACAGGTTCTTGGCCTTGGCCGCACCTCCGTACACGCGGCGGATGGCGCCTTCGCGCTCCAGCAGCACGAGATCGCGCCGGATGGTCTCCGGCGACACGTCGAGCTGGACCGCCATGTCCGCGGGCCGGAGCACCTCGCTGCTGTTCAGCAGCGCCAGAATCTGCCTGCGGCGTTCGTCGGGAAGCACGTTTCCCCCTACCTTCCTCAAGTGCACGAGCGAGCCAGGCCCATCACGTTCTCCGGAGCACCCGGCGCAGAGCGCCGGCCTGCTGCCCGAGTTCGTCCAGGCCGGCCGCGACCACGAGCGCCGCGCCGGTCGCAATGGCCTGTGCGAAGTACGGCACGTTCATCAAGGTCATACCGTTGTTGAGCACGCCGAGGAAAACCACCCCCAGCAGGACGCCGAGCATCGTCCCCCGGCCGCCGCTGAACGCGACCCCGCCCAGCAGCACCGCGGTGAGCACCTGCAGCTCGAAGTTGGCACCGAGCGTGCTCGGCGGCGCGGAGTCGAGCCGCGCCGCGAAGAGCACCCCGCCGAGGCCGGCGGCCAGCCCGGTGACCACGAACACCAGCAGCGGCAAGCGTTTCGTCGCGATCCCGGAGAGGAACGCCGCCTCCCGGTTGACGCCGATCGCGTAGACCTGGCGACCGGCGGGCGTGCCGTAGAGGAACAGCGCGCCGAGCCCGAACACGATGAACGCGATCCACACCGGGACCGGGATGCCGGCATAGAGACCACGGCCCAGCAGCGACATCCCCGTTCCGAAGTCGGCCGGCGGGTCAGAGCGCAGGAACTGCGCGATCCCCCGGTACAGCTGCAGGGTGCCGAGCGTGACGATGATCGGGCTGAGCCGGGTGTAGGACACGAGCACGCCGTTGACCAGACCACCCACGGCGCCGACGACGAGGCCCGCGAGCACGGCCAGCCCCCAGTTCAGGTGATGGTCGACGATGAGCAGCCCGGTGACCACCCCGGACAGCCCGACCACCGACCCCACCGAGAGGTCCACGTAGCCCATGATCACGAGCACCGCCTGCGGCACCGCGACGATGAGCAGCACGGCGCCCGACAGCGCGATGTTCTTGATGTTCCCCACGGTGAGGAACAGGTCCGACCCGCTGGTGAAGAAGCCAACCAACACGAGCAGGCCGATCAGCAGTGCCGACCGCAGGACGAGCTCCAGCACCGGCGTACGCCGGGTGGTGCTCCCCTCGGGGGTGGCGGTTGCCGTCGTCATGGGCGTACCTCCGGGAGGGTGGCTGCGGCGTCGTCGGGCAGGTCAGTGGTGACACCGGTGAACTGATGGGCTTCGGCGAGCAAGGCGGATTCGGTGATGTCCTCGCCGGTCAGCTCGGTGGTGAGCCGGCCGCGGTCCATCACGACGGCGCGGTGCGCGAGCAGGGCGACCTCCTGGGCATCCGAAGACGCGAAGACCACCGCGAGACCGCGGGCGGCCAGCTCCCGGCACACCTGGTAGATCTGCCGCCGGGCCCCGACGTCGACTCCCTGCGTCGGCTCGTCGAGCAGCAGCACGCCGAGCTCCCCGGCCCGCGCGAGCCAGCGGCCGAGGACGAGCTTCTGCTGGTTCCCGCCGGAGAACTGGCCGCCCTTGCGGCCGCCGTCGGGCGGCTGGAGGTCGACCTGCCGGGCGGTCTCGGCGAACAGCCGCTTCTCGCGACTGTGCCGCCGCAGGCCGAGCCGCGCGAGCCGCCGGTACGACGGGAGCAGCAGGTTGTCCGCCGCGTTGCGGGTCGGCCACAGCGCCTGCCGGAGCCGGTCCGACGGGACGAGCGCGATCCCGCGCCGCACCGCACCCGCCGGGGTGCGCGGCGCCGACCGTTCGCCGTCGACCTCCGCGCTGCCGCGGGCGGCGCGGTAACGGCCGGCGAGCGTCTCCAGAAGCGACGTGCGGCCGGAACCGAGCACACCGTAGAGACCGAGGATCTCGCCGGAGCGCACGTCGAGGTCGATCGGCCCGAACCGCGGGCCGGCCAGGTCCCGCAGCCGCAGCCGGACCGGACCGAGGTCGGCGGGCTCGGCCGGTGCCGTCGGCGCGCCGGTCCCGCCGGAGATCACCTCGACGATCCGCTCCGGCTCGACATCGGAGACCTTCTCCTGCAAGGCGACCACACCGTCGCGGAGGACCGTGACCCGGTCGGCGATGCGGAAGACCTCGCCCAGGCGGTGCGTGGTGTAGACGATGCGCGCCCCGCCGTCCTTCATCTTCACGATCTCGGCGAAGAGCCGTTCCGTTTCGCTCTCCGACAGCGACGCCGTGGGCTCGTCGAGGATCAGCACCCGCACATCGGTGCGGTGCCACGCTTTCGCGATCTCCAGGAGCTGCTTGGTGCCCATGGGCAGGCCGCCGACCTTCGTCCCCGGCGCGACGTCGAGGCCGAACCGGTCGAGCAGCTCGGCGGTGACCCGCCGCTGGCCGGCCCGGTCGAGCACCCCGGCGACGGTCTTCTCCTGGCCGAGGAACAGGTTGTCGCTCACCGACAGCACGTCGATCAACGAGAGGTGCTGGTGGATGGTGGCGATCCCGGCGGCGAAGGCCCGGTTCGGGGTGAGCTGGCCCAGCGACTCGCCGTCGAGCGCCAGCTCACCCGCGTCCGGGGTCACCACTCCGCCGATGCACTTGATCAAGGTCGACTTGCCGGCGCCATTGGGGCCGAGCAGCGCGTGCACCTCGCCGGGGGCGATGTCGAGATCGACTCCCTTGAGGACGGTGGCCGCGCCGTATCCCTTGACCAGGCCTCGAATCGTGAGCGTCATCGGGTTCCTCAGCTGTAGTCGCTCAGGTATTCCTTGAGCGAGGGGGTGCTCGCGGTGAGCGCGACCGGCGGGACGTTCACGCCCTTGTTCGGCTTGCCCTCCAACAGGTCCGCCGCCACGTCGGTGACCGCGAACCCGATGTCCCGGATGCGCACCGCGACCGAGACCCGGTAGATCCCGCCCTGCGACACCGCCTGAAGGCCTTCCTTCGACCCGTCCTGGCCGCCGATGAAGATGCCCGGGTCCTTCGGGTTCTTGCCCGCGTTGAGGAACGCCTGCTGCGCGCCCAGGGCGACGTCGTCGTCGTACCCGAGCACCATGTTGAGGTCGGGGTGCGCCTGCAGGACCGTGCGGGCGATCTGCTCGCCGTCCGCGCGGGTGCCGGCCTTCTGCGTGGAGACGATCTCGACGTTGCCACCCGCGGCGAAGGACGCCTTCAGGCCGTCGTCGCGCTGCGCACCCACCGCGAGGTCCCGGTTGTTGAGCACGAGCACCTTCACCGGTCCCTGGTGCTGCTTGGCCCACTCGGTGGCCGTCTTGCCGAGCGCCTGACCGCTCTCGAGGCCGCTGAACAGCACCGAGGCGTCCTGGTTCTTCAGCGGCGAGGCGTAGGAGACGAACACCGTGCAGTTGCCCCGTGCCTGCTGTGCGAGCGGTTCCATCGACGCCGGCTCGAGCGGGTAGGACACGATCGCCGGGATCTTCTGCGTCACCCAGGTCTGCACGTTCTGGGTCTGCTTCTGCAGATCCTCGTCGTCGGCGGTGTACTTCATCTGGTACCCGCGGGCGGTGGCGCGCTGCTCGGCGAACCGTTTGAGGTCGCCGTAGACCGACAGCGACGTCAACGGGTAGTCGAAGCCGATCACCTTGTCGGTGGAGCGCTTGCACGACTGGCCGCCGGAGGCCGAGCCGCTGTCCTGGGTGATGCCACCGCAAGCGGCCAGGGACAGAGTCAAGAGGGCCACCGCGGTGGCGCCGGCCAGCCGGCAGAACGGGACGGGGTGTTTCATCGAAATTCTCCCTGCAATCGGGATTCGGGGGGACCGATTTTCAGACGCGAGCGCGGAAGTTGCCGAGCACGTTGTTCAGCAGCCGGGAAACGTTGTTCTCGTAGCCGTTCCACGGCAGGCAGCCGGTGAAGCAGATGGAGCCGACGGAGAAGACCGCACCGCCGCCCGGGCGCTCGACGATCACCATGTCGGAGCGAACGAGATCGGACTCGCTGCCGCCCAGCCCGGGGGCGAGCATCAGCACGTCCTCGACGGCGAGCTGGTAGAAATCGCTGTGGCGCTGTGAGGTGGCCAGCACAGCCGTGTTCGGCGGGCTGCCCAGGGTGAAGTCGCAGCGGTCGAGTTCGTCGCCGCTCGCGCCGTTCATGATCAGACCGAAATCACCGATGAGATGGTCGTCGATGCCTTCGAAAACCCAGGCCCATTCGGGCTCGTAGGACAGTGGGGTGCGCTCGAAGGGCGGGGCCTTCTCGTCCCAGCCCTGGCTGCACATGCCGACTCCGGCGAGCTTGTTGGGCGACCGGCCGCGCCAGCGCCACAGCCCGCCCGGCTCGCCGGTGGTCGAGTGGTGGCCCTCCCCCGGCTGGATCTCCCAGGTCCGGATGCCGCCCGAGCGACGCACCTCCAGCACGCCCGGCTGTTCCGGGTCCTGCGAGGTGACCCAGTAGAACCCGTTGCCGCCCAGGTACATCAGGCAGTGTCCGGTGTCGACGTGACGCTGCAGCGCGTCGAGCATCGCCCCGCTGTAGTACTCGGGGTGCGAGCCGGTGAGCACCACCTGGTAGCCGTCCAGCGCGTGCTCGGGATCGGCGTGCAGGTCGTGGTCGCTGAGCACGTCGTGCTCGACGCCGTTTCGGACGAGCCAGTGCTCGAGGTAGAGGTCAGCACCCAAGCTGCGCGGCGCGTTCTGCAGCCACATGCGGTAGTCCGGGCGCAGGTTGAGGATCGGCCGCAACGCGCTCGTGTAGCAGATGCCGGAACCGTCGCTGTGCAAGTCGTAGAGGCTGGACCCGAACTCCGGGTGCTCGGCGAGCGTGACGTCGTGCAGTCCCGGCGTGATCGGATGGTCGGTGATGCCGGCGGCCTCGTAGTCGAGCCGGTGCTGGAGGCGTTCGTTGGCGTAGGCCAGGTAGGTGAAGGTCGGGATCAGGTAGGCGACCTTCGGGCGGGACGCACCGGTCGCGGGCGCCACCACAACCGGGATGTGGTCGGTTTCCTCGCCGTCCCGGGTGGTCCCGCGGAGCCGGACCGCGTAGATGCCGCTCGGCAGGTCGGCCGGCAGGTCCACCCGGGCCGTCTCGGGCCAGCCGGCGTCGATCAGGTCGTCGTCGTGGAAGTGGATCGCGGCGTACTGCTCCGGCGCGGCGGCGCAGTCGTGCACCTCGCCGGTCCAGGTGTGCCCCGTCATCGCGCGCGCCGGCTTGTTCACCAGCAGGCCGTGCCGGCCCCGACCGGAGACGTCCTCGGCGGTGTCGGTGGCGAAACCACGCTCGAAGGCCCACTCGGCGAGCGTGTCTTCACCGGAGGAGAGCACGGGATGCTCGACCTTCCCGTTGAACACGGCACCGGGGAAGTGCCGGGTGCCCTCCGACCGGCAGCGCAGCGCGGCGACCAACACCCCGCTCGCGGCCGAAAGGTCCACTTCGGACTCGCCACGCAAGCTGACCGGCTTTTTGTCACCCGGGAACGGTTCCAGCGGCACGATTTCCAATGCCACACCACCGGCGCCGACCTCGGCGGAGACGCGGTACCAGCGCCGGTTCGCCAGCGGCCGGGCGGCCTCGAGCAGCACCGCACCGGCACCGGTGGACAGCCGGAGGCGGCCGGACTCGCCGAGTGTCACCGCGACGACCGGCTCACCCCCGGCGTCCACCACGCTCAGCACACCCTGTTCCCGGCCCGCGTCCACAGTGGTCGGCCAGATCACCACTCCGGCGCTCAGCCGGGTGGTGCCGGCCGGGACGACGTCGTCCGCTCGCAGGCAGGAGCCCACCGGCGTGACCTGCTCCCCCGCGACCACGACCTGGCTGGGGACGGAAGCCACGTCGCTGCTGAGGAAGCCGGGGCCGAGCGGGTTCGTGTCGCCGTGCAGGAGCCGGACGAGATCGACCGTGACCTGCCCGCCGTCACCGCTGATCCGGACCGGGAGCGAGTCCCCCGGCCGGGCGGACAGCTGGTCCAGGTAGCCGATCAACCTCATGAACGCTCTCCGCCCATTCGCCTCGTGCCCGAACTTCCACAACAACGGTCGGGACTGCCCTGCGGTTTCTGATTGCGAGGACCGTACCTGTGACCGAACTTCCACGCAATACCTCGTATTTACGAGGAGGTTTCCGCGCATCACGTTCTCGTTACGGCGCCGGCACGGCAGCCGGACAGTGCCTGGTGTCGAGAACCGCGGCCCGTCACCACCAGGTGCAGGCGTAGCCGAGGAACAGGCCGACACCCGCTGAGATCGTGGTGAAGAACCCTAGGCAAGCGGTACGGAGACTCCGACTGTCGTGCCGCCGCCTTGCGGGCTGTGCAGCCACAGACGGCCGCCGAGCGCTTCGACTCGGTCGGCGAGGCCTGCCAGCCCCGAACCACGGGAGGGATCTGCTCCGCCCTCGCCGTCGTCCTGGACTGTGAGCCGCAGTGTGCCGTCATCAGAGGTGAGCAAGATGTCGCTCATGGTCGCCTTCGCGTGCTTGGCCGTATTGGCCAGTGCTTCGGCGACGGTGTAGTAGGCGGCGATCTCGACCGGGTCGGCGAACCGCACCTGCGTGCGGACGTCGAGGTGGACGGGCAGAGTTGCGCGTCGGGCCAACGACTTCAACGCCGGCTGCAGTCCGCCCTCCGCGAGAACGGCCGGGTGTACGCCGCGGGAGATCTCACGGATCTCGTCGAGCACGCTGCTCAGCCCATCCGCGACGCTGTCGAGCTGTCGAACCAGTTCGCCCGCGTTCGCCGGCGCGGACAGCTGAGCTTCGCGCAGCAGCAGCGCCAAGGTCACCAGGTGCTGCTGCACGCCGTCATGCAGGTCTCGCTCAATGCGACGGCGTGCGGTGTCGGCCGCGGTCACGATCCGTGCCCGAGACGCCCGCAACGCCGCTTGTGCCTCGGCTTTCGCCAGTGAGGTGCCGACCAGTTCGGTGAACGCGGTCAGCCGTTCCTCGGTGAGCGACGGCAACCGCTCGGTTCCGGCGGTCGCCACACTGATGATGCCCCAGACCCGTTGTTCGACGTTGATCGGGACACCGACCGCCGAGCGCGATGCCGGAGGCCACGAGGACGGTGCGGCGGCGGCGGGCTTGACGCTGTGGTCGTCGATCCTGGCATGCGCGCGAGTCCGGAAAACCTGTGTGTGCAGACGGTCGCTGTCGAACGGCAATGGCTGACGCGCGGGGAATGGCTCACCCGGACGGGACCGCTGCCAGCCGCCCACGACAGTCGCGGTGCCGTCGAGGTCGTACCGGCTCAGAACGGCAAGGTCCACCCCCAGCAACATCCCGACCTCGGTGGCAACGGCGGTGAACACCTCACCCTGCGGTGCGGCGCGAGCGACCAGCGTTGCCACGCGACGCAGCGCGGCTTGCTCATCGGCGTACTGGCGCAACTCCAGCCGGGCCAGCGTATCCGCCAGCGCTGTCGCGACCAGCTTGGTGAATGCGGTCAACCTGCCTTCGGCATCCGCGGGCAGTGGCTGCTCGCGCGTGGACATCACGCTGATGCAACCCCACAGCCGCCCCTCGACGCTGATCGGTGCCCCGACCGCGGAACGGATGCCGAGCTTACGGATCCGGTGGACGACGGCGCCTGAACTCTTCCGGTAGTCGTCTATCCGGGCAGTCCGACCCGTCCCGGACACCAAGGTCGGTATGTTCGTGCCGGCCAGGTCGTACTGGGTGCCGATGACGACCGGCCCCGTGCCGTCATCGGTCCGGCGCCACCCGCCGACGAGCGTCGCGCGATCGGCCGCGTCGAATCGGCTCAGAAACGTGAAGTCGGCCTCCAAGACCCGGCCGACCTCGGCCGCGACCGCGACGAACACGTCCTCAGGTGCGGCAGCACTCGCGACCAGCGTTGCCACCCGGCGCAGCGCGGCTTGCTCATCGGCATACCGACGCAGTTCGACCCGTGCCTGCGTGTTCGCGATCGCCGTCGCGACGAGCTCTGTGAATCCGACCAGGCGTCCTTCGGTGTCGTCTGACAACGTTCGTGGTTGCAACGACAGAACGACTACGGCACCCCACAGCCTGCCCTCTACGCTGATCGGCACGCCCACCACGGAACCAAGCTGCTTGCACGCTCCTGTGGTGGGCGTGTCGACGAGTTCGTTGACGTGGTCGATTCGCACTGGTCGAGCCGTCTCGTGCACCAACGTCAACACGCTGGAGTCATCCAGATTGAACCGGGTGCCGGGACGCGGCGAGTTCGTGGCGGTCCGTGTCCACACCCCGACCGCGACGGCGATTCCATCCTCGCCGTACCGGTTGATCGTGGTGATGTCGGTGCCGACGACACGCCCGATCTCGGCGGCGACAGCCGCGAACACCTCGTCGGGCGGCACAGCGGCCGCCACCAGCGCTGCCACCCGCTGCAGCGCCGCCCGTTCCTCAGCGATCCGCTCGTCCGTCCGGTCAGCCGTCAGATCCTCCGCGCCGGCGACGTCACGCACTGGACGCCACCGATACCCCACACTGCGCCCGGCGGTGAACCCAGTCAAGGCGCCCGGAGCTCGCGCGTCCGGTGGCGACAGCGGCCGTCAATACGTCCCTCCGTCGGAAAGATCCGCCTGTCAACAGCCCGAGCGCCTTTTCGAACGAGAAACTGCTCCACCAAAAACCCGGCTACTTCGTGGGCCTCGGACTTGGCAGCACCCATCCCCTATCTGACTCGAAACAATTGGCCGATACCCACACGTCGCACGTTTGACCGGCTCCGGGCAGGGTACGTCCGAAACCACGGCCCGCTCGGGTCGCGCAACCCGGCCGAAAGGAGTACCCCATGGCCGGCCAGGAAGATCAGCACGGCTGGGCACAAGACATCGGCACCGAGGGCGGCGCCGCCGCCGAGGCCGCGCGCAAGGCGCGAGAAAAGCCCACCCACGAGCCCGATCCTCACCGCGACTACTCACCGAGCGGCACGCTCTCGGACACAGACACGGAACCCGGTTCACCTTTCGGCGCGGGCGAAAGCACTACGCGCCGAGGGGAAGAGATCGGCCCGGATCCCGGCGAGAACGTCGAGGGCTACAAGGACGTTTCTCAACGGCCCTACGGTGGCACGCGCGAGTAGCGACAGCCGTTCACCTGCATCCCTCTGAGAGCTCGAAGGGTGACCTCCTTCCGGGCCGCCGACCGCGATCATGGACCGGGCACGCAACGCTGTCCGCGCCTCGGGCCGGGGCGTCATCTCCGACGTCACTCCGGGCGGGCTTTGTTGCTGGGCGGGCTGCGACACCGCGGGCCTCCATTCGGCGGGCGCACCGTTATCGCCCAGGTACCCCGTTCAGCCGGTTCACGCCCCGACACCCCCGACTCGCCCACCAGGCCTGAATCACCGCACCGTCGTGCGTCCTCGATCTTCGAGCCACCTCCTGGTGCCCGACACCGCCAGGGTCAGCCGACTAAGCGATGACGGGCCTCGTCGGCTTCACTTTCTCGTGCCTGCGCGCCCGGTTGGACGCGACCCCGGCCGGGTAGCCGCTCCGGCAACGCCGCATCACGGGGAAGAAGGTCCCGATGAATCCCGAGCTGCCCTTGGCCGACGAGCTCGCCGGCGTGTTCGCCAGACTGTCCGGCCTACTGCTCACCGCCGAGACCGTGCAGTCGGTGCTGAGGCTGATCACCGCAGCGTCGCGGGAAGTGTTCCCTTCCGCCGTGGGGGCGGGGGTGACGATCGCCGGGGACCAGGGCACGCCGGTGACCTGGGCTGCCACCGGCGAAGAGGTCGAACGGGCGGACCGCCTTCAGTACGAGCTGGGGTCGGGGCCGTGCCTGACGGCGTGGCAGGAAAGCTCGGTGATCGATGTCGGCGACCTGCGCGACGAGGACCGCTGGCCGGATTGGACCGCTTCGGCCGCCGGCCTCGGTCTGCGGTCCGTGCTGAGCGCGCCGATGGTCACGGGCTGCCGAAGCCTCGGCGCCCTCAAGATCTACGCCGGCCGGCCGCACGCGTTCGAGAAACGGGATCGGATGCTGCTCACGATGTTCGCGTCACAGGCCGCGGTCCTCGTGGCGAACGTGCGGGCGGCCGATGCCGCCGGGCGGCTCAGCACCGAGCTTCGGTCGGCCCTGCGTGCCCGGGACGTCGTCAGCATGGCCGTGGGAGTCGTGATGGGTCGCGACCACACGTCCGAGGAAATGGCCTTTCTCCTGCTGGCGGACGAGGCCTCGCGAGCCCACACGCCGCTGCAGGACAACGCCGAGGCAGTGCTGCGCTCGACCGTGCGGCCACGCCGATGAGCGCGCCCGACAGGGATGGGCAGCAACGCGAGATCCTCCTCGCCTACCGGCACGCCGACCTGACCGCGGAACAGCTTTGGACCCGTTATTTCGCACTCCGCGGCAGCCACGACCTGGTGGCGGTCGAGGCGTACCTGGACGGTGTCGCCGAGCTGCCACGACACCAGTGCGACCTGCTGGCCCAGGCGGTCAACGAGCGCCTCGACGAGGTTTCCTGGACCCGTCGTGCCCCCTACAGCCGAACTCTCCGCCCCAGCCGGCCGCGCGATGATTCGCTGGCCGCGCTGGTGCACTTGCTCGAAGGTACGGAGCTGGCACCGCCCGAACGGCTCGCCCACCTCGTCGAGGAGGCGGGCAGGCTGATCGGCGTCGGGTTCAGCCCCTACCTCGTCGACTACGCCCAGCAGTACCTGCACCCGCTGTCCGCCGCCGGAGATCCCGGACCGCCGCTGCCGATCGACAGCACACTGGCCGGGCGCGCTTTCCGCAGTCTCGAGGTGCTGCCCGCGGATTCGGCCGGATCGCCGTGCCTGTGGGTGCCGCTCGTCGACGGTGTCGAGCGGATCGGCGTCCTGCGGGCCGACGTCGCCGACGAGGACACGCTTCAGGACCCCGGCCTGCGTGCGCAGTGCCGGTGGACGGCTTTGCTCATCGGGCACCTCGTGGTGCTGATGACGCAGTACGGCGACGGGCTGGATGCGGTGCGCCGGCGCAGGGACCGGACGGTTCCGGGCGAGCTGATCTGGTCCTTGCTGCCGCCGCTGACCGCGGGCGTCGACGGTTTCGTCGTCACCGGTGTGCTCGAGCCGCGGCACGCCGTGGCCGGAGACGCCTTCGACTACTCGCTCTCGGACACCACCGCCTTGCTGTTCATCGTCGACGCCGTCGGGCACGACCTGCGCAGCGGCCACATCGCCGCCACCGCGCTGGCCACCCACCGCAGCGCCCGCCGCGCCGGCTACGGGCTCTTCGAGCAGGCCCGCCAGATCGACGAAACGATCGCCGCGGCGTTTGGCAACGCCATCTTCGCCACGGCCGTGTTCGTCGAGGTCGACCTCGCGACCGGGAGGATGCGGTACATCAACGCGGGTCACCCGGAACCGCTGCTCATGCGCGGCGGCAGGGTCGTCAAGCGGCTGATCGGCGGCAGGCGCGCCGCGCTGGGGCTGGGCTCCGGCGAGCTGGTGGTCGGAGAGGAACAGCTGCAGCCCGACGACTGGCTGGTCCTGTACACCGACGGCATCACCGAGGCCCGAAACAGCGAGGGCGAGTTCTTCGGTGAGGCGCGGCTGGCGGACTTCCTGCGACGCGAAGCGTCCGCCGGGTACCCGCCACCGGAAACCGTGCGACGACTGATCCAGGCCGTGCTCACCCATCACGACGGCTCGTTGCAGGACGACGCCACCGTCCTGCTCGCGCGGTGGACCGACCCACGCAACCTCATTCCCAAAGGGTGACGTCCCTTCCGCATGGAGGGAGTTCCGAGCGGATTCGCACACCAAGGACGACGAGGCTGGGCAACGCAACGCCCACGGCCGGCGCCCCTGCCACACGCATCCCGCCTAACGCGGTTTCGGTTGCCCCCCGGCTTGAGCTCGCCGCGGATGGCTCCTTGCCCGTTTGCCGTTGTCGCCGGCTCAAAAATCACCGAATGGAGCCGGGACATCGGACCTCGGACCAGCCCGGGGTCAGCGACCCAATGCGTGCTACAGCTCCTTCTTCGCCATGTTCGACGAGCCCTTGATCTTGCGTCTTTCGCCTCGTTGCAGAGCTGCTCCTTGGTCGCCCGCCCGGCATTGATCAGCGCTCCGCCGGGGGCCAGACCGCGGTCAGGCCCCCGGTCGGAGGAGGATTTTCTGGGCGCCGTAGAGCTTTTTCTGGAACATCTCGTACGCACGCGGCGCGTCGGCCAGTGGCAGGGTGTGAGTGGCGAACCCTTCGACGCCCAGCGGATCACCGTCGGCCGTCAGGACGGGCATGATGTCGCCGAGCCAGTGCCGGACGTTCGCCTGGCCCATGCGCAGCTGGATCTGCTTGTCGAACAGCTCCATCATCGGGATGGGGTCGACCATGCCGCCGTAGACGCCCGACAGTGAGATCGTGCCGCCGCGCCGGACGGTGTCGATGGCGGCGTACAGCACGCTGAGCCGGTCGATGCCGGCCTTCTCGGTGATCTTCGCGGCGATCGGCTGGGGCAGCAGGCCGACCACACTTTGCGCCAGCTTGCCGACCGGCGCGCCGTGAGCCTCCATCCCGACTGCGTCGATGACGGAGTCCGCGCCACGGCCATCGGTGAGCTGCCGCACCGTGTCGGCGATGTCCTTGTGGTCTCGCGTGTCGATCGCCGTCGCGCCGTGCTCGCGGGCGCGGGCCAGGCGCTCCGGCACGAGGTCGACGCCGATCACCTGGGCCGCACCGCGGTGCCGCGCGACGCGGCACGCCATCTGCCCGATCGGGCCGAGGCCGAACACCACAACGGTGCCGTCACGCGGGACGTTCGCGTACTCGACGGCCTGCCACGCCGTCGGGACCACATCGGACAGGTAGACGAACCGCTCGTCCGGCGGCCCGTCCGGCACCTTGATCGGCCCGTACTGCGCCTGCGGCACCCGCAGGTACTCAGCCTGCCCGCCGGGTACCTGGCCGTAGAGCTTCGTGTAGCCCAGCAGTGCGGCGCCCTTTCCCTGCGACGTCACCTGCGTCGTTTCGCATTGCGACTGCAGGCCACGCTCGCACATCCAGCAATGCCCGCACGAGATGTTGAACGGGATCACCACCCGGTCGCCGGGCTTGAGGTCCGCCACGCCCGCGCCGACCTCCTCGACGACGCCCATCGGTTCGTGGCCCAGGATGTCGCCCTCGGTCATGAACGCGCCGAGCACCTCGTACAGGTGCAGATCCGAGCCGCAGATCCCGGTGGACGTGATCCGCACGATCGCGTCAGTGGGCTCCTCGATCTTCGGATCGGGGACGTCGTCGACGCGAACGTCGCGTTTGCCCTGCCAGGTCACTGCTTTCATGGCGCCGCCTCGTCTTCCGTGGGTGTTCGCTCCCACCGGTTTCCCGCCGGGAGCGAGCGCAAACCGGGGACGGCGGGGATCAGGAGGCGGCGATCCGGAAGGTGCGCAGCCGGGGGTCGGCCGGATCCGAGGCGTACAGACCGGCCTCGAGCCCGCTGAGCAGGTAGGGAGCGGCACCTGCTCCAGCTCCAGGTCGCCGGGGCCGGGCAAGTCGACGGACTTCGCGGCTGGCAGCTCGGCCGGCGACCGAACCGCCGTCACGAGCCGGGCGGCGGTCTGCTCGTCGTCAGCGACGGTGAGCTGTGCGGTCACCCGCCGGTGGTCCGACAGCCCGAGGTCCAAGCGGTGTTCGGCGCGCAGCCAGTGGTTGGCGTCGTACCCGGAGCAGCCGAGGTCGGCGACGTCGAGGACGATCTTGAGTGGATCCTGGTCGTCGGCCGGCCCAGGGCCGACGAATCCTCGCGTGCCATCACCCGGATCCCCGGGACAGCCACCAGCTCCGCGCGGGTCGCCTTCGCCAGCCCGAGCACGTCGTCGAGAAGCTCATGGCCGTGCTCGACCGTCTGCCGGTGCCACCCGCGGAGTCCCGCGTAGATCAGCGACGAGGGGTTAGTGGTGTCGAGCAGATCGGCCCGGGCAGCGAGCAGCCGCGGGCCGACGAGGTCGCCTTGCGGTGTTCATCGCCCATTTCGGCAGGACGGGGTGGAACCGCAGGTGTGCGCCACAGGCCTCGTCGCGATCAACGGCACGCCACGCTCATGGCACCGCCGCGCGGTATCACGGAGGGCCAATTCACCGAGCGGGTCGACCGTCAGCGCACTCGACGGTTGGGCCGGCCCGGCGGCGGTTAACCCCCTACCATGACTGGCCAACGGATCGTCGTGACCGGCGCGACCGGCAACCTGGGCACCGCCGTGGTCCGCGCGCTCGCCGCGGACCCGGCCGTCGGGTCCATCGTGGGCCTCGAACGCCGGCCCGCCGCGGCCCCTCCGCCGAAGACCCAGTACGTGCCGCTCGACGTGACCCGGGACGACCTCGCGCTCACCCTGCGCGGTGCCGACGCCGTGGTGCACCTGGCGTGGCTGTTCCAGCCGACGCATCGGCCGGACCTCACCTGGCAGACCAACGTGCGAGGCTCGCTGCGCGTTTTCGAAGCAGCTGCCGAGGCCGGTGTACCCACAGTCGTCTACGCGTCCTCGGTCGGCGCCTACTCGCCGGGTGACGGTGACCGGCGGGTGAGCGAAGACTGGCCCACCCACGGCTGGCCGACCGCCGCGTATCCCCGGGAAAAGGCTTACGTGGAGCGGTGTCTCGACACGTTCGAACGGGAGCACCCGGCGACGCGGGTCGTGCGGCTGCGCCCCGGCTTCGTGTTCCAGCGCTCGGCCGCACCGGAGCAACGGCGGCTGTTCGCGGGCCCGTTCGTGCCCGGCTCCCTGGTGCGACCCGGTTTCGTCCCGGTGGTCCCGGACGTGCCGGGGCTGCGGTTCCAGGTCGTGCACAGCGACGACCTCGCCGACGCCGTGCGCCGCTGTGTGTCGCGCCCGGTCCGCGGCGCGTTCAACCTCGCGACGGACGACGTCGTCGACCCCGCGTTCCTGGCCCGGCTGCTCGACGCCCGGCTCGTGCCGGTGCCGCCGTGGCTCGTCCGCCCGGCGCTGGCCGCCGCGTGGCGGCTGCACCTCGTGCCGGCCACGCCGGGCCTGTTCGACACGGTGCTGCGGCTGCCGTTGCTGGACACGACGCGCGCGAAGTCCGAACTGGACTGGCACCCCCGCCACACCGCCGCCGAAACCCTTGGCGAGTTCCTCGCCGGCCTTCGCGAAGGCACCGGCGGCGGCACGCCCCAGCTCGCCGGCGACGACACCCGGAAGAGCGAGATCTCGTCCGGTATCGGGCAGCGACCCTGAACTTTCACGGGATGAAGTCCGGTGATTCCCGGCTCAGCCGGACTCGTCCGTCGCCTGATGCTCACTACCGACGGGCTTCGACTCCGGGGAGCTGCGCTGTCGCAGGTAGACGCCGAAGATGGCCATACAGCCGATGGCGAGGAACTCCGACTGCCAGTTCTGCAGCGTGCGATCCCAGAAGTCGGCCGAGAGCAGCCCGCGAACGACGACGAGGTGAGGTACTCGCCCAGCCTCACGGCCGGGATGCCGTGGGCCAGCCGGCTGTCGTTGAAATCAGCGAGACCCGACCAGGCCTGGCCGGCCAGGGTGACGAGGGACAGGCCGCCGAACGCGAGGGAAGTCCGTTGTCGCGCACGAAAATCCGCCGGGTCATCGGCTCAGCACCCCGATCACGATGAAGTACGCGAGGCCGGCGAGAACCAGCACCAGGTAGCCCGCGAACACCGCGCGCGCCCTCATCGGCCACCCACCGCCCAGTCGCAGACCTGCTCGTTACGGGGGCGGCAGCCGGCGCCCGTGACCCGCCAGCCGTCGGGGAACTCGTGCAGGAACAAGGTATCGGCGCCCGAGCGGGCCTGAGTTTCGTCACCCAGACCCGGCCGACGTGACGGGCGCGCGGGACCAGGGCCGCCAAGCCCCGGCACCCGGCGGCCCGAGCGCGTCACGCGCGCGGTGCGAGCAGAGCACAGGCGTCGGCCCCCGTCGACGCCGCGGTGACGAACTTCTGCGCGGCGGCCTGGGCCTCACCGTCACCGGCGGCCCCGCAGCCGGCGACCGCCGTCAGCACCACTGCCGAGGTCACGCCCGTGATGATCTTGCGCACCCTGCCGGGTACCCGCTCGCGCCGAAGCCCAACGCCGGCCCACCGACGACGACGCGGATCAGGCAGTCGCGCTGCTCAGCTTCAGCGGGTCCTTCGGCGCCCGCCCCCGCGCGTCCAGCATCTGCTGGCCGAGCTCCTGCAGGCGCTTGCGCCCCATCGCCGCGCGCACCTGCGGGAACCAGTCGTCCTCCTCCTCATCCACGTGGTGGCGGACGTTCTCAGTCAGCACCGTGACCTTCGCGTCGAACGTCTCGTCCGTCGCAGCGAGGCCCGTGAGCTCAGAAAGCATCCACACCACCACGTGGTGCTCCTCGACGCTTTCCAGCACGTGGTCCTTCGTCTCGGGCACGGCCTCACGAGCGGCGGGATAGAAGATCTCTTCCTCGATGTAGGCGTGGATCGTCAGTTCCTCGATGATCGAGTCGGCGATCCGGCGCTTCTCCTCGTAGGCATTCTCTCCCGCCTTCTCGAACTGCTTGAACAACCCCTCCACCGTCTTGTGGTCCTTCTTCAGCAGCACGATCGCGTCCGTGGACACAGGCCCTCCTCGGTCAGGCTCCACCCGGCGGCCGCCGCCGGCTCACGCCGGAATACCCCGGCTGACGGCATGGAAACCTGCCGAGGAACTGATCAACCGGCGGGCGTGACCGCGTGGACAGCCGAGGCGACATCGCCGCGCACCGTCAGCTCCTCACTGAGCCCCAGCAAGTCCAGGATGCGCACGACCTGCCGGTTGCCGCTCGCGATGGCGACGGAGGTGTTTTCGCGGGCGGCGCGGCGGCGGAGCAGGACCAGGCTGGTGATGCCGCTCGAACCGAGGAAGTCCACAGCGGACATGTCGACGACGAGCGCCGGGCCGGAGGCTTGGAGGCCCGAGTCCAACGCGGTGTCGAAGTCCGCCGCGGTGGCGAGGTCGACGTCGCCGCGAACCCGGACGATCGTGACGGGACCGTCGGTGTCGGTTTCCGCCTCGAACGGCGGTCTCGGGAAACCGGCGGGCGGGGTGTTCATGTTCGTCTCCTTCGGCAGGTGGCCGACGTTGGCCGCCGGAGTAGGCGTCTCAGTTTATCCAGGAAGCCAGGGCCCGTGCAGATCACCGGCGACGGAAGGCCAGCAACGCGATGTCGTCCTGGGCGTTGCGGCCGAAGCGTTCGAGCAGGTCGTCGCACAACTCGTCGAGGTCGGTGTCCTGGGTGAGGGCCGTGGCGAGGGAGGCCATGCCGTCGTCGATGGTTTCGCCGCGCCGCTCGATGAGCCCGTCGGTGACCAGGAGCACGAGCGCGCCGGGTTCGAGGTGCCAGGAAGTCGCCGCGGGCCGGTCGAGGCCGATGCCCAGGACCGGGCCGCTGACGTCGAGGTAGCGGACGCCGCGCGCGTCGGCGGTCAACGGCGGGATGTGCCCGGCCGAGGCGATCTCAACGGCTCCGCTCTCCGGATCGACGAGGATCAGGCACATCGTGGTGAGGTCGCGCGGGTGGAACCGCTGCAGCATCGCGTCGAGGCGGTCGAGGATGGCCACCAGACCGTGGCCCTCGACGGCGTAGGCACGCAGCGCATGCCGCACCTCGCCCATCACCGTGGCCGCCGCGAGCGAGTGGCCGGCGACGTCGCCGACGGCGATCAGCGTGCGACCGTCGAGTTCGGTGACCTCGTAGAAGTCGCCGCCGATCTCGGCATGCCGGGAGGCGGGCTGGTACCTGGCCGCCATGTCCAGTCCGGGCGGGATCGGCAGTTCGCGAGGCAGCAGACTCTGCTGCAGGGTGACGGCGAGCGCGTGTTCCTCCGACAGCGTCCGCATGCCCTCGTACGCCAGCGCCGCCGCCTGGCCCAGTTGGGTGAGCAGGTCGCGGTCTTCTTCGGCCGGCGCCGTTTCGCTGTCGACCGCGATGCAGATGGCCGGGGTGGCGGTGGTGGAGCGGGCCAGCACCAGAGTGGACGGCCGGCCGGCGCGCCAGTCCAGTTCCAGGTGCTCGGCCACCGCGATCCGGGAACCGCTGCCGAGCACCCTGCCGGTCAGCGCGTCGAGAACGGCGACCGGCTCGGTGCCGAACACGACCGACCGGCCCGAAGCGGTAGCAGTGCGCAGCTCGCCCAGCGGTGTGAGAGCCAGGACCGCGGCGGAACCATCGAGCACGGCGGCGGTGCCGGTGGCCGCGGCGGCCAGGAACTCGTCGAACGTCGTGGCGGAGTTGACCGCGATCGACGTTTCGGTGAGCAGCGCGAGGCGACGCACGAGGCGTTCGGCCGTCGACCGGGCGCGGTAGTAGCGCAGCGCCGACTCGACGGTCGCGACGAGCACGGCCGGGTCGACCGGCTCGATCAGATAGCCGTCGGCACCCCGGTTGAGGCCTTTCGTGCGGTCCTCCGGCTCGATGGCGGTGGCCGAGATGTGGATGACCGGCATGGCCGCGGTCCGGGGATTGCCCTTGACCTGTTCGCACACCTCGAATCCGCTCATGTCCGGCAGGTTCACGTCGAGCAGCACGAGATCGAGCCGCTCGGCTCCCAGCAGTGCCAGCGCTTCGCCACCCGTGCGCGCTTCGGTGACGCGATACCCCTTGCGGCGCAGCCAGCTGCTGGCCAGGTATCGGCTGGCTTCGCTGTCGTCGACCACGAGGATTGAGCCGAGCGGGTGGGAACCGAGCTCTCCCGGTGTCGTCATCGGGGCACCGTCCTTCGTGCAACGGCGAATGCTTCGCCGACAGCAAGCCTGATCGTCTCGGCCGAGATCTGCGACTTGAGCAGCAGCGCGGCCCGCAGGCCACTGCCTGTGAGGTCCAGCCCGTCGGGGACCGCGGAGGTCAGCACCACGACCGGGAGATCCCGCGAGCCCGGTTTGTCCCGCAGCACGGTGAGGACCTCGCGGCCCTGCATGCCGGGCATCGCGAGGTCGAGGAACACGACGTCGGGCCGCAGCTCGGTGAGGATGTCGAGCGCCTCGCGGCCGTCGGAAGCGTGGCGGATGTCGCCGGCGAGCTCGGCGATCCGGCCCGCGAACAGCCTGCGGAAGCCGGGGTCGTCGTCGACCAGCAGCACCGTGCCGAGGCGGGTGATGTCGCGGCCCGGTGCCTCGACGGGAAGACGGAGCTCGACGGTCGTGCCGCGGCCCGGCTCGCTGTCGAGCGTGAGCTCTCCGCCGAGGATTTCGGTGAGGCGGCGGGCGTAGGGCAGGCCCAGCCCGGTGCCACCGGCGCGCGCCTGCAGCGCACCCGGCACCTGGTGGAACTCTTCGAACACCCGCTCGTGCTGGTCGGGCGGGATGCCGATCCCGGTGTCGGTCACCACGAACCGCACGTGTCCGTGGTCCGGCTGCACGGCGAGCCGGACCTCGCCGCGTTCGGTGAACTTCAAGCCGTTGGACAGCAGGTTCCGCAGGATCCGGGTCAGCATCGTCTCGTCGGTGACGATTGCCTCGACCTCGGGCTTGTCGTCGATCCGCAGCTCGACCGCGGCGGACGGGACGGTGGAGCGCAGCGCGCCCTTCAGCTGGAGGAACAACGCCCGCAGGTCGACCGGCGCGAACTGCGGAACCAGCCGCCCGGACTCGGCTTTCGCGGTGTCGAGCAGCTCGTTGATCATCGCGAGCAGCGTCGCGCCCGACTCGTCGATGAGCCGCACCTGACGCGCCTGATCTGGCGTCAGCGGCCCGGTCTCCGGCGACGCCAGCATCCGCGCGAGTCCGACGATCGAGTTGACCGGCGAACGCAGCTCGTGGCTGACGTTGGACCAGAACCGGGTCTGCGCGTCGTTGACCGCGGCCAGCTGGGTCGTTTTCTCATTCAGCTCCGCATACAGCGCGACGACGCCGCGGTTGGTCTCCTCCAGTTCCTCCGACAGTTCCTTGTAGAGCGCGACCACGCCCTGGTTGGTCTCCTCCAGCTCCGCGTTGAGGCGCAGCAGCTCCTGCTGCTTTGCCTCGAGGTCGCCGAGGGTGCCGAGCAATTCCTGGTTGTGCGCGCGAAGCTCGTCGAGAGGGTTGACGACGCCGCTCGCGGCCAACCGGTCGCGCAGCGAGTCGACGACGGCCTTCGGCAGGAACGCCCCGGTGGCCTTGCTCATCACCACCTGAGCGGTGGTGCCGCTGTGGGTGGCACGCAAGTCGTCCATCAGCCGCGCCGCGGTGCCGCGGCCGACTTTCAGTACCTCACCGGGTGGCGGACCCTGCCAGGAGAACTCGATGTCCAACGCCGAACGTCCCTGCGACGTCAGCGCGAACACCACCGCCGCCGGCACGCCGGCCCGGACGAGGTCGCGTCCGACATCGCTGAGCGCCGTGGCGACCCGGACCTGGTCCTGCGCGTCCAGCCCGATCGCCTCGGCCACTTCACGGCCGCGCTGGCGGACGGTGAACACGTCCGGCTCGCCGGTGATGCTCAGGCGGAGCAGTTCCCGCGAGGTCATGGCCGTGGCTTGCCGACGAGCACGGACGCGTCGTCCTTGCGGACTCCCGCGTCGCGCAGCAGTACCGTCGCGATCACCAGCGGCGACGCCGCGAACAACGCGCGCCGGTCTTCGGGGTTCCAGCGCTCGGTGAGGCCGTCGCTGTGCAGGACCACGGCCGCGCCGGGCGGGAGGTCGTAATCGAACGCGCGGATGGACCGGGCTTGGTAGCCGGCCACGCCGGGTACGGAAACCATGCCGCCTTTGCGGCCGTCGGACACCACCGTGGCCGCGATGTTGCCCAGCCCGGCGAACCGGACCCGGCCGGCCCCGAGGTCGAGGTCCGCGACGGCGACGGCACCTCCGCGCGTGCCGCGCAGCTCGGAGTGCAGCTGCGCGACGAGGTGCTCCGGCACGTCGTCCGACCGCTCGCAGAACAGCCGGACCGCGGCCTGGGAGGCGGCGGCCGCGAGCGGACCGTGCCCCGAGCCGTCACACATCATCAGCCGCAGGCGGCCGTCGGACCGCGTGACGGCGTACGCATCCCCGCAGACGACTTCACCGTCGATAGGGCGCGTGATTCCCGCTGCGTCGCCGTCGACGATCTCCGGCAGCGGCGCGCGGCCTGGATGGAACCGAGCCGTGACGACCGTGCCGCGCCCGGGTTCGGAGAACACCCGCACCGTGTCGGCGAGCCGGTGCACGGCGCCGAGGCCGACGCCCAGCGTGCCCGTGGTTGAGCTGCCGTCCTCGGTGGCCAGGCGCACGTTCGCGATCCCGGGCCCGTGGTCGAGGGCCACCACCTCGAGCGCGGCCTGGGTCGTCGCGCGCACCGCGCGCACCACGATCGAGCCCCGCTCGGCGTGCTTGTGCAGGTTCGTCGCCAGCTCGGTGACCGCGATCCCGATCTCCGCCACTCGCGTTTCCCGGAACCCGAGCCGCTCCGCGAGCGACGCGGCCGTGCGGCGGGCACTGCCCGCCGTCGCGGGTTCCTCGACCCGGATCCACGCCACGTCGTCGGCCACGGGTAGGCACGTCGTGCTGGTCACCTCGACCACTTCACCACAGTAACGTCGGTTCCGCGGCCCACCTCGGTGTCGAGGGTGAACTCGTCGACCAGCCGCCGGGCCCCACTGAGGCCGAGTCCGAGGCCGGTGCCGCTGCTCCACCCGTCGGCCAGGGCGAGTGTGGTGTCGGGAATGCCGGGGCCGTCGTCGTGGAAGGTCGCCTTCACCCCGGTCCGGCGGCCGTCGCCGACGATCTCGACGCACATGGTTCCACCGCCGCCGTAGATCAGCGTGTTGCGGGCGAGTTCGCTGGTGGCCGTGACCAACTTGGTCTGGTCGACCAGTGAGAGCTTCACCTGCTGGGCGATCGTCCGCACGAGCTGGCGAGCCCGCACCACATCGGCGTCCGCGGAGATCGTGACCCCGTCCACCGAGCCGGTGGTCACCGGCGCTCCACCGCGGACGCCTCGTCACCTGCGACCGACAGACCCCTCCTTCGCGCGGCGAGGCCACGAAGGATCTTCATGCCCTTGTCCAGATCCAGCGCAGTGCGCACATCGCCGAGCGTCAGCCCGAGCTCGACCAGCGTGATCGCCACCGCGGGCCGCATCCCGACCACGACGGTGTCCGCGTCGAACAACCGCGACAACGACGCGATCGTGGCGAACATCCGGCCGATGAACGAGTCGACGATCTCCACCGCCGAAATATCGATCACCACGCCCGACGCGCCGGTGACGCTGATCTTCTCCGCCAGGTCTTCCTGCAGGGCCATCACGCTTTGGTCCTGCAGGTCGATCTGGATGGAGACCAGCAGCACGTCGCCGATCTTGAGGATGGGAACGCGTTCCATCAGGCGAGCCGCTCGCCCGAACGGCGAACCATGTCCACGCCTTCCCGGCGCAACGCGTGGCGCAGCGCATCGGCCAGCGTCGCCTTCGTCGTGATGTCGCCGAACTCGATGCCGAGCGCCACGATCGTCTGCGCGATCTGCGGCCGGATCCCGGAAATCGTGCACTCCGCACCCATCAGGCGAGCGGCGACGACCGTCTTGAGCAGGTGCTGGGCCACCTGGGTGTCGACCGCCAGCACGCCCGTGATGTCGATGATCGCCTGCTCGGAACCGGTTTCGACCAGCGCCTCGAGCAGCTTCTCCATCACCACCTGCGTGCGCGCGGAGTTCAGCGTGCCGATCAGCGGCACGGCGAGGACTCCGTCCCACAGCTTGACCACCGGGGTCGTCAGCTCGAGCAGCTGCTCGGACTGTTCCTTGATGATCTCCTCGCGCGCGGCCGCGAACGTCTCGAACGTCCACAGCCCCAGTGCGTCGAGCAGGCTGGAGAACGCCAGCACCTCGCGGAACAGCGCCGGGGCGTCGCCGGTCTCGGTCAGCTCGGACACCACGCGCTTGAGCGCGAACACGCTCGACGCCGTCTCCGACGGACTGAATCCCTGGCGCGCGCGGTTGCGCGACAGCTCCGCGAGCAACGCCTTGGCCTCGCCGAACTTCTCCCCGTCGAGGCTCTCGCCGTCGCCGCCGATGACCGGCTCGATCGCGGCCAACAGCTCCCGCAGGTCACGCTCGAGTTCGACCGTCGTCAACCGGCCCCGAACGCCTGCGACGGCGACCTCCACCCACCGGGCGAGCAGCCGTTCCCGGTTGTCGCGCACCAGGTTCGGCAGCCGACCGACCCGCCCCTCGCCGGTAGTCATCCCGAACCTCCTCGCGCGTCGACAAACCGAACGCAAAGCCTAGTCCGGTGAGCGTGCGCGCCGAGGTGTCGGCCCCTCGAAGGGCCTCGCTCGTTCAGCCGTCCGTGCTGCGAGCCCGTAGTCTTGGCAAGGCTGTTGCGGCCACTCGCCAGGCGAGAAGGAGGCCGGCACGATGGATCAGGCAGAGTTCGCGACCCCGTTCGGCCTCCGGCTCTCCCACGACCGGGTCGGCGCCGTCCGCGTCGTGCGCGCCGCCGGCGAGGTCGACGCGGCGACCGCTGAGATGCTGCACGAAGCCGCGATGCTCGGCGGTGGCGAAGAACCGACCACGCTGGTCCTCGACCTGAGCGAGGTCACGTTCCTCGACTCGGCCGGACTGACCGTGCTCGTCCGGGTCGAACGGAAGCAGCGCGCCCAGGGCGGCTCGCTGGCCGTCGTCACGCGCAACCGCGCGGTTCTACGCGTTCTGGAGATCACAGGCCTGGACCGGTCACTCACGATCCTGTCCACTGTGGACGAAGCGCTGAACTGAGTCAGCGCCCGGGGTCCACGTCGAGCACGGTTTCCGCCCACACCGTCTTGCCGGTGGCACTCGGTCTCTGACCCCAGGAATGGCTGAGGCCCTCGATCAGGTACAAGCCGCGGCCGCCCTCCGCGGTCGGCGTGCGGGGGGTCGCGAGCTCGGCGCTGCCGTCGGACACCTCGACCCGGACGAATCCCTGGCGGTGCCGCAACCGCACCAGAACCGGCGGGGCACCGTGTTTCAGCGCGTTGGACGCCAGCTCGTCCAGCACCGCGATCACGTCGTCGACCTGCTCGGCGACGGCGTACCGCAGGTGTTTCCTGGCCCAGGACCTGAGGTGGGCCAGCTCGTGAACGGAGCCGTTCAAGGAAAGAGTGACCGCCTCCAGTTCCATGCCACCCCTCCGCTTTGTGCCCATTCGCTGCCCAAGACCACCGTGTATTCCGCCGGCTGCGGGCTACCCGCGAACTGACGCCGCCAACCCCGGTAACGCACGGTAGACGAGCCAACCGAAAGCCGTGATGCCGGGACCCCGTGTGGTCCAAGTGAACGTGGCCGGGAAACCGTCCGCCGTGTCACGCCCCGAGAAAGGGTCCGCCGATGTCCGAGCTCAATCGCGCCGCCGCAGTGCGCCGGACGGGAGCGCCCACAGGACCACGAAGAGCACCAGCACGAGCCCTGCGACGACCGCCGCTGTCGTCGCCGCGGCCGCGAGCAGGACGGCGCTCAGGTGCTGAGACGCCCGGTCGGCCGCACCCACCGTCCGACGCTCGGCTTCGAACTCGGTCATCGGACGGGGTTATCCGGCCCGCGTGCAGGGTAGCCCGACGGGGAACCGGCCCCGTTCTCGTTCACCGAGCACGAGCCGACGACCACAGCGGCAGCGCTGAACGCCGGCCGCAGAGGAGGGACCGATGATCGAAGTGACCCGCGTGGTCGACGCGCCGCCTTCGGCGGTGTTCGCCGTGCTCGCCGACGGCTGGACCTACTCCGGCTGGGTGGTCGGCAGTGCCCACATCCGCGACGTCGAGGCCCCGTGGCCCGCAGTCGGGGCGCGACTGCACCACAGCGTCGGCGTCTGGCCCCTGCAACTCGAGGACACCACCGTCGTCCTGGCCGTCACGCCGGGCGAATCATTGCGGATGGAGGCCCAGGGCTGGCCCTTCGGCACGGCGGAAGTCGAGGTGACGCTCACCCCCCACGGTGGCGGCACGCTCGTGCGCATGGGCGAACGAGCCTTGCGGGGCCCGGGAAAGCTGTTGCCCGAGGCCGTCCAGGCGGTATTCCTGCGCCCGCGTAACCGCGAGTCGCTGGCCCGGCTAGCCGCACTGGCGGAGGGCCGCGCGCGGAAGACCACCGAGCCGTGAGTCCTCAGTGGACGAAATCCCTCAGCCGTACACCACGCGGTTCGCCGCCTTGATGAGCGCCGCGTACCCATCGCCGAAAATTCCATTGCGGGCCAACGCCGCGCGGGCCGCATTGGCTCCCGGGCCACCGTGGACGGCGCCGCCGGGGTGAGCGGACGCGCCCGCGAGGTAGAGGCGGTCCACGGGGGTGTCGGCGCGGCCGAGGCCGGGCACAGGACGGAAGAACAGCTGCTGGTGGATCGCCGTCGTGCCGCCGTTGATGGCTCCGCCGACCAGGCTCGGGTCGTGGTCGGCCAGTTCCGCCGGCCCCTGGACGTAGCGGTCCAAAATCCGGTCGCGGAAGCCCGGGGCCTGGCATTCGATCGAGTCCTCGATGGCCGCCGCCCGCCCGGCCAGCGCCGACGGCGTCGCGACCGACCCCCGCGGCACGTGCGTGTAAGCCCACACCGCTTCCGTTCCGGAAGGTGACCGGGTCGGGTCGGCCGTGGTCATCTGGCCCAGCAACAGGAACGGCCGCCTCGGCACGCGGCCGCGGGCGAGCTCCGCGCCGAACGCCGCCAACCCGTCCTCGTCACAGCCCAAGTGAACGGTCCCGGCACCCGCGGCCTCGTGCGCGGTCCACGGCACCGGGGCGGACAGCGCCCAGTCGACCTTCACCGTCGCACTGTCCCATTCGAACCCGCTGAGGTCGTTCACCAACCGGGCCGGCAGCCACTCCGGCGCGACCAGTTTCCCGTACAACGCGGGCGCCGGCACATCGGCCAGCACCGCCCGCCGCGCGCGTATGGCGTCGCCGTCGGCACACCGCACACCCACCGCGCGCCCATCTGCCACGAGAATCTCGGTCACCTCGCGTCCACAGTGGAGGGAACCACGGTCTCCCAACCGCTTCACCAGCGCCGCCACCAGCTCCCCCGCACCACCTTCGGGCACCGGGAACCCGACATCCTGCGCCAGCATCGCCAGCAGCCACCCGAATACCGCGCTGCCCGCATTGTCCACCGACAGGTCGCTGTGCGCGGCGTTGCCCTCCAGCAGCAACCGCGCGCCCGCACCGGAAAACCGTTCCTCGGCGAACCGGCGCACGGGCAGCGTCAGCATCCGCGCGAGGCGCAGGGCTTCGGCGGTGCCGGTGCGCCGCAGCAACCGCGCGGCAGGGCGTACGGGTGGGAAGGGCGTGAACAACGCGTCGAGCAGCCGGTCCCGCAGCTGCTGCCACTGCGCGAACAACGCCTGCCAAGCCTCGCCGTCCCCGGCGGCGAACCGGTCCACCGACGCCGCCGTGCGGTCGACGTCGCGGGACAGCACGGCGCACCGGTTGCCCGGCAGCACGTGCGCGAGGACTTCGGGTGCGTGCCGCCAGCGCAGGCCGTGCTCCTCGAGCCCCAGCCCCCGCACGATCGGCGAGGCCGCCGACATCGGGAAAAACGCGCTGCACAGGTCGTTGCGGAAGCCCGGCGCGGTCACCTCCGCGGTGCGCACCGCCCCGCCCGGCGTGTCCGTGGCCTCCAGCACCAGCACGTCCCAGCCGGCGTCGGCCAGCAGGTTCGCGGCGACGAGCCCGTTGTGCCCGGCCCCGACCACGATCGCGTCGACGGTCTCCACCACGCCCCCTCACGCCTGCGACTGATGCGTCGGCCGCAGGCGCCCGAGTGCACGCACCCGCGTGCGCCACCCGGCGCTCGCCCGTGCCAGCGGTGGTGAGGCGCCGGCCGCCTTGGCGCGCAGCCCGTCGACAAGTTCCGCCAGTGTGTCCTCGGTGCTGTGCCGCGGCTGCCAGCCCAGCACCACCTCCGCCCGGGTCGTGTCCACGAGCGCCGCCCGGTCGGCCAGTTCGAGCCACCCTGGATGCAGCGGCTGCAGTCCGGCCGTCCACGCGACCCGGGCCACGAACCGCGCGACCGACTTGCGCACGGGCACGCGCGCGCCACCGAAGAGCCGCGCAAGCGCATTCGCGTCCAGCACATCCGGCGCGGCCAGGTTGAACGGCCCGACTGCACGCTGCTCGAGGATGAGCCGCAAGGCCGAAGCCACATCGTCGGAGTGCACCGCCTGCACGCGCAAACCGTCCCACAGGGGAACGGGCAGTAGCCGGCCGCCGAGCAGCCCGGGCGAGATCAACGGCCCCAGCAGCCACCGCGTGAACTCCCCCGCCGCGGGCCGCTGCAGCACCGCGCACGGCCGGATCCGCGCCAGCTCGATCTCGGGATGCGTCTCGACGAACGCGTCGAGCACCTCCTCCAGCTCCGCTTTGCCGCGACTGTAGGCACTGGCCGGGACTCCCGCGCGCGGGAACTCCTCCGCCACCTTCTCATCACGCGGCCCGGGCCCGTACGCGGCGACTGACGACGCGCACACCACGTGCCCGACCCCCGCTTTCGCTGCGGCGTCGAGCACGTGGCGGGTCCCGTCCTGATTGGTGCGCCACATTGCCGGTTCGTCCCACACCGGCGAGATCGCCCACGCGAGGTGCACGACCGCGTCGGCTCCGGCGAACGCGCGCGCCAGCGCCTCCTCGGCGCCAGGCTCCCCCAGGTCGAGGTGCAGCCAGGACACGTTGGCGTAAGGCTCCGCGGTGAGGTCCGGGACGCGCCGCGCAACGCCGGTGACCTCCCACGAGGAGTCCAGCTCACGCAGCAGCGCCGTCCCGATGTTTCCGCTCGCGCCGGTGATCACGATTCGCACGCTGCAGGACTACCCCGGCGCGGCGCGTGGTAACCCGCACGCTCACACGTCGGCCGAACCCGGCTTCATCATCTTCCCCGCTGTGCGGCCTTGACCTCGTCCGGCAGCATCCGCGAACCGGCGGCCATCACCTTGTTCTTGGCCCCGGCCACGATCGTGTCGTCGCCGGCCATGAGCGCGGCGATTCCGGCTTCCGCGACGTCGGCCGCACTGTCTTTCGGACCCGCGCCGGTCATTGCGTCCTCCATGTCGGCGCGCGCTCGAAGAACTCGGTGTCGGTCGGGCCGGGAGCGGTCCCCGCGACCGACGACGTGAACAGCACCCGGCCGCGCCCCCGCTCCACCATGTCCGGCACGAGCTGCTTCGCGAGGTGCACAAGAGCGCACGTTCAGGTCCACCACGGTCAGCTGGTCGTCGAGCCGGGTGTCGCCTGCGAATTCGCCGTTGATGCCGGCCCCCGCGTTGACGGCGAGCGCCTCGCCCGGGGCGCTGTCGCGGCGACGTGTGCGACGAGTTCCTCCATGCCTTCGGGCCGCGCGAGGTCCGCCCGCACCTGCTCTACCGCCGCACTGCCGGACCGCACCTGCTCGGCCAGCTCGTCGTCCTCGCTGGTGAGCACGACGTCGAAGTCGTGCTGGGCGAACTGCGGCTTGCACGACGTGCACCCCTTTCCGGGCCTTGCCCGGGTGTCGGCCGGCTTTTCTTGACCCCTCACCGGCCGTCTTGGCCGTTGCCGGCAGCTGGTCGGACCGGGATTCGGCTTCCGCGGCTCGACCGCGGTCGCGACACCGCTGAAGGCACGCGTTTCATGTCAGCTCCCCCGAAACCAAAAGGTGTTCCGGCAATCGATCTGAGGACGACCTTCCGGCGCGGTCTCAGGTCCGGTACGGGCCGTGGTCCTCGATGTCCGGGCTCACTCGCGGGTAAGGGCCGGCCTGGCCGGGTACCGGAGCGACGGTCGTCGGCTGCCACGCCGCGTCGGCGGCCGTGGGTTCGTGGCCGTGTTCGGACGGCGGACCCGGCTGCGGGCCGGGGGCCGCCCGGGTGGCGTCGCGCTCCTGCAGGCTGGTCTCGACCAACTCGTCCTCCCGCCGCCGGGCCAGCGCGACCAGCGTGAACCCGTGGATCACCGCCAGCAGCAGGAGGAACACGCCCACGCGACCGACCACCGCCGCGGTCGAACCCGACCAGGTCGGGCCCACCACGGAGAGCAGCGCGAGGGCGCCGATCGCGACGAGGTGGAAGACCGCCACCACCATTCGCGCCATCGAACCGGTCGCCTCGTTGCCGGTCGAGCCCCGCAGATATCGCCGGCCGCCGCGGTAGAGAACCTGGCCGTCGGCCACCACCAAGATCAGTCCGATGACCAGGAAGCCCAAGAGATCGTTGTCGGGCATCGTGTCCTCCTCGTTTCAGGAGGGGTACCCGCGAACTACGGTGCGACGGGGCTTCGGGCCGGTTGTTCACCGGATCGAGCGGCCGCGCGATCTACTCTGTCACCACCGTGCACAACTCCGGTCAGCCCAGCTGTGGCACGTCTCCCGGGAAGCTGATCGGCAGTTCGTAGGGGCCGCGAGCCGAGCGGCCGCCGTTCAGCCGGCCGTGGAAGTACATGTGGCCGGCGACGACGTCGGCGCCGCCGGGGGCGTCGGCTTTGCCAGCGAGGAGGTCGGTCGAGAAGAACTGGGCGTCGGCCTTGACGAAGGGGCCGGTCAGGGTGTGCCCGCCGACGACGGTGACATCGACCCGCAGACCTTCCTCGACTCCGACGGACGGCACGCGGTACCTGCTCTTCCACTCCGCGGACACTTTTCAAATCACCACCGACCACACCTGCTCTGCCCCCTCCGGCTTCGCCCACGACCGTGTTTCACACCGGCGAAACCGTCTGGCGGTCGCCACCGCCGCCCTGGTGCTCCTGCTCGCGCACGGCCCCGCTGCGTGGGCGGCGAGCGTCCCGAAGTTGCTGATCGGCCAGGACTTCCCGGACCCGGACGTCGTCAAGACGGACCAGGGCTACTTCGCGTTCTCGACGAACACCGCGTCGGGCACGATCCCGGTCGTGACGTCGTCCTCTCCTGAAGGCCCGTGGCGCGTCACCGGTGACGCGTTGGCAGCCGCGCTGGAGACCTCACCCACGGGTTGGCTCGGCACACCTTGCCGTCTGCGACGACAGGCCACACCGCAGACGGATCGGCGCCGTCGAGCCGCGCGACGTAGGTGTCCGAAAGCCCGAACGTCTGCTGCATCATCACCGGCGCGAGCGCACCGTCGGCCGGACACCCGGCATGGCCGTGCCCGAGTGCGTGGCCGACTTCGTGGTTGACGGCGTACTGCCGGTATTCGGCGAGGTGACCGTCGAACGCATGCGTGCCGCGGCATCGACGCCGCGAGCCCCACCGCGAAGACCAGGCAGCCACCATGGCGTCGTCCAGCTCGTCCAGTACCTCGACCGCGTCGGCGCAGAACGCGTCGACGACCGACGGTGCGAACTGCCGGCGCGGTCCCGGCGCCATTCCGCATTGTCGAACTGTCCGAGCTTCGGAACGCAGTTCACCAGTTCGGCCTCGCCTGCTACCCGTCAACCAGCCCGAGCTGCTGGAGAAGCCCGAGGTCGTCGAGCCGGCCCCAGCGCTCGACGATCCGGTCACCCGAGATCCGGAAGACGTTGATGCCGCGCAGCGTCAAGGTTTTGCCGGAGCCGGGCACACCCATCAGCTCGCCACGGTGCGTGCCGCTCGCGGTGAACACCTCGACCACGATGTCGCCCTCCGCGATGAGCCGGTCCAGGCCGCTGTGCCAGTCCGGCAGGGCCTGCCGGAACGTGGTGGCTGCCACGCGCATGCCCTCGGGTCCCCCCGGAGCGCCCGGGAACGGCGGGTCGTGGTTGACGAAGCTCGGGTCGAGGTAGCGTTCGACGGCGCTGAGGTCGCCCTTGGTGAACAGTTCCTGGATGAACGCGTCTACAAGATGCTTGTTGTGTTCTGTAGTCATGCCGCTCATTGTCTGGCCCCACCGGTACCCAAACCATCCCAACGATCTGGGATTTCCCTTTCCGTCGCTCGCGAGTGACACTGTGGACATGGCGAGATCCGGCCGCGCCGAGCAGGACCTCCTTCGGCTGTGTCACTGTGGCATGGACCGCGAGGGCGTGCGGCGCGAGGTGCTCCGGGCGCTGCGCCGACTGATCCCGAACGACGCGGCATTCCTGGCGACGGCGGATCCGGAGACGCTGCTGTTCACAGGAGCGTGGCCGGACGAGCCGCTCGGCACGGTAACGCAGCTGTTCCTGGACAACGAGTTCGGCCGGGACGACGTGAACAAGTTCGCCACCCTGGCCACCACTGCACGGCCGGTGGCCAGCTTGGACTCCACGACCCGCCGCGACCGGCCGGCCAGCGAACGCTACCGCGAGATCATGCGCCCGCTCGGTCTCGGCGATGAGCTGCGGGCCGCGCTGATCGCGGGTGGCCAGTGCTGGGGCTACCTGTGCCTGCATCGCGAAGACCATGAACTTGGCTTCACCGCGACAGAAGCGGCCACCCTCGCGCGCGTTTCCCCACACATCGCGCAGGCCCTGCGCAACACCATGCTGCTGTCCGGCTCCCCGGCCGCCGCCCCCGCACTGCGGCCCGGAGTCGTGCTACTCGCTGACGACCTCAGCACGATCGCCATGACCCCGGAAGCCGAGCACCTGCTCTCGATGCTCGAGCCCGGTCACCTGCCACTGCCCGTCGCGGTCTACAGCGTCGCGGCGGCCCTTCGCGGCCTCGAGCGGCACCCCGCGGGCCCGCTACCCAGCACCCGGGTCCGCACCCGCGCCGGACCCTGGCTCAACCTGCACGCCTCCCGCCTTGCCGGGCCGCCCGACGCCGCGCACATCACCGTCGTCGCGGAACCCGTGGAGCCCCGCGCCGCCGTGCCGCTCATGCTCTCCGCGCACGGACTCACCGCGCGCGAGGCCGAGGTTGCCACCCTCGTACTGCGCGGCAACCCGACCCGCACGATTTCCGCGACCCTGCACATCTCCGCGCACACCGTGCAAGATCATCTCAAGGCCGTCTTCGACAAGACCGGCGTCCGCAGCCGACGCGACCTCGTCGCCCTCCTGCTGAGCCCGCCACCGCCCTGACTGGCCATCGCGTGCGTCCCTCGACGAACTTCCTCACGCTCCTGACGACGCGCCCTGATCAGCTCCTGAGTCGCCATCGGTCGGCCTCCCACATCCGGAGCCGCCGCGACAGCCGGTAGCCCACAACGGCGGCCACCATCGGCACGGCGACCGCAGCCCGGGTCTTGACGAAATCGAGCACAACGGATTACCCGGCCGTGGCCCGGTACTGACATCGGCGCCCACCGAACCACCAACGCGACCACTTCTCACCGATATCGGTCGTGAATCGGGAAAGTGAACCGTGCGCACGGCGGTAGCGGCGATGCCCGTCGTCGCAGAAACCGTAGCTCTGGCGGTCAGAAGCGGTCGTGCTTCCGCTGGCGCGTTGTGCTGTGGTCGGCGGCTATCCGTGCGTGGTGCTTGACCTGCATCCGGGTGTGCTGCCGTAATCTCGCGTCACGGAGTCATCACGGGGTGGGGTGCAGGAGCAGTTCGGCGATCGTTCGCACGCGGGCACGGGTGATGCCGGTGCGTTGTTCGACTGCCAGTGGGTGGTCGGTGGGCTCGAGTTCCACGGTTGGCCGGACGCCGACGGGCTGACTGTGCAGGTTCGTTTTCAGGTTCAGGGTTGTCGGCTCGTAGGTGGGGAGTTCGGTGGCGAGCCATCCGAAGTAGGGCGGCTCCTGCACTCGCTCCGGCTTGTCCCACAGTTCGGTGACGCGGGCGAAGTTGGCCTCGCTGAGCGACACCCACACGCCCCATTCGAAGTCGTCGCCGGCATCCGTGGTCGGCAGGACCAGGCGAGCCCTGATGAAGAAATGCTCTCCATCGATCACGCATTGCTCGTCACCGAGGATGCTGTCAGGTTTGCCGGCCAGGCCGTCGTGCCAGTAGGCCGGTGCGAATGTGCCATAGCCCAACGGGAGCTCGTCGTGGTGCTGGCCGCAGCATGAGCAGTCGAACCCCAGGTCGGTCGTCATGGCGCACAGCATAGGCATGCCTCGCACAGCCTTGATCGATCCGGTCTCGGCCTGGGCCGCCATCGGTGCAGCACCTGCTCATTGAGGTCGACAGGTCAAGGGTGGGTCCGCCCCTCCGACTACGTCAACAGTTGTGAAACGGCCGGTGTGCCGGTCCGCCAAGGCCGATCCGGCCACTGTGGACAACTTGCCGGGCGTGGAACGCGTGCGAGCGCGATCGCCGAAGGAGCCGGGTTCATCAGCGCTTTCCCGGGCACCCCTGTCTGGCTGATGGATCACTGCCCTTGGTGATCAACGGGCCGCACGCCGAATGCTGCACCGGATGGACGATCACGTTGAGCTACGCATTGCCGGTCAGGTAGTCGGTGGGGGTGCACCCGCTGAGGCTGCGGAATCGCGGTTGGAGTCCGGCGCCCCCGGCCGTGCGCAACGTGAAGGCCTCCGAGGAGCCTCGGTTCCCCGTCGACCACCGGGCTGAAGCCTCGAACCCCGTTGCGCCAGCACGGGCAGGTGTGGCTGAGATGCTGTTTCTTCATGCTCGAGGTGTCCGCCCTGTCCGACGGCCAGGTGCCCGGCCTCCGTCGTCCGTCAGGGCAGGTCTGTCGGGCAAGTCATCAACCCGGTGGCCTCGTCAGGAACTGACCTCGTGAGCACAGCCGACGCGTGCGCCGATCACATCCGCACGTACCGGGCGATGTCTTCCCGGAACTCTGTCAGGGCCTGTTCGGTGAGGGTGGGCCGGGTGTCGGCGATGGCGGTGAGGTAATCCTCGGTGCCGGCGGGGGCGCCGCGGCCGTGGACGACATCACGTTCGAACGCGGCCTGGGCTCCTTTGCGAGCAGCGAACTCGATGTCGGCGGGGGTGAACATCTCGCTCGCCGCCACGAGCCGCTCCAGCTCGACGCCTCCGGCCACGGGGCCGAGGTACCGCCGCCAGATCGCCGCCCGCGCCGCCGGGTCCGGGGGACCGACCGGGAGAACGTAGTCGAACCGGCCCGGGCGCAGGAACGCCGGATCGAGAGAGCGGACGGAGTTGGTGGCGCAGATCAGCAGGCGGTCGTCGTGGTCGCGGAAGCCCGGGATCAGTTTGAGCAGCTCGTTGGTGACTCCGTGGCCAGGATCGACGGCCAGCCCGGACCGGACGCCGGCGATCTCCTCGACTTCGTCGATGAACAGCACAACGGTCTCGAGGTCGGCCAGGTCGGCGAACGTGTCGCGCAGTGAGGTGGCCAAGCCTCCGGCTCCCGACGACGCGAGCCTGGAGGGGAACAGCTCCACGAACGGCCATTCCAGCCGGGAGGCAACCGCTTTGGCGAAGCTGGTCTTGCCCGTACCCGGCGGCCCGAAGAGGATGACCGCCTTCGGCGGCACGACGCCGTACCGGTCCGCCAGCACGGGCTTGGCCAGCGGCAGCACGATCCGCCGCTCGATGGTTTCCTTCTCCCGCTCCATCCCGGCGAGATCGGTCCACAGTCCCCGCGGGAGAACCCGCCCGCCGAGCTCCGCGAGCAGACCCGCGTCGCTGGCGCCGAGATGCTCGACCTTTTCGTAGAAGATCAACCCGGGGCGAGCCGGATAGCCGGAGTTTTCCAGAGCCGCGGTTCCCGTCGCGCCGGGCGGGAGCAGCGCACTGATCCGGCGGATCCCCTGCTCCCTCAGCCGCCGCTCGAGTTCGCCGATCAGGGAGCTGCCGATCCCCCGGTTGCGCCACCGCCGGGCGAGCGACACCCCCGTGATCCAGGCCCGCTCCCCCTGTGCCTGCGCGACCGCCATCCCCACCAGGTCATCGCCGACCACCGCCACCACGACAACGCCGGTCCGGGTCGCAGCCATGACCTCCGAAATCGGGAACACCGGAGGCGAGTCGCCCGCCTGCCGGTCCTGATCCCAGAGCTGGATGGCGCGGTCCAGATCGTCGTCGTGGAAATCCCGCAAACGCCACGTCGGCACCATCAGCACGGTACCGGCCACCGCGCCTGGTGTGCGAGGCCGAACGTCCCGGAGCGCCGCGCTCGGCTATTCGAACCCTCGCAACACCGCCGGCGCACCGGCACGGGCGAACTTTGAAGGTGCCCAGGCCAACGTCGGTTACCAATCGGTAGCCGTGGCCAAGGAGGCAGGACGTGACCCGGTTTCACTTCACCACGGCTTGAGAACTCCACCGAATCGCCGCCGAGCGCGGCGGCCGACCAGCGGGCGGCCCTGGTGCCGATCACTTCTCGAACCAACGACACTTCCGAACGGACGGCCAGCAGCAGTCAGGAAGGCGTCAGGTGTCCCGCGGCGGAAAATCAGCGCTCATCGGCATCGCCTCCGTACCCACGCTGAGGTGCCGGATCAGCCAGGTTCGACGTCAGCGGATCCGGCCGACACAACGTCTCCGACAGCGGCAGGCCATCTCTCTCGGCAACGGTCCGACGCACCCGCAATTCGGCGCGGGTCCGCGGACGGTACTTGGGCTCCTTCTCGCACCCGCATGCCGATCGCCCTTCGTAGCGCAACCCTTCGCCCAAGACCGCGGTCAGCACAGACCATCCGCGGACATCACGCCTCGGCGGCGGGGCGAAGTCTCGGCGGGCACACGTGAGGGGCCGGGCGCAGTTCGGGCACAAGTGCTCCTGCCGCACCGCAGCCGGTTCCGCAGTTTCGACCGCCACGACCACGTTCGACCAGCTCGCGGTCGGCTGCCAACCCCCGACAGACCTGCTCCAGCGCGTGCCGGCAGAAGGCTTCCAGGGCGTCTTGTAGCCAGACCGTTGGGCTGACCGCTTGACCGGTACAACCCCGCTGCGTCAAGGACGCGCCTGGCGCGACGACCTGGAGGTCATCGAGGGCGCCTTGCACGCCTGGAACGACGATCCGTGCACCAAGGAACCTGGCTCCGGCGCACGGACACCTACTCGACGTCACCGACGACGCTGCAGCGTTCGGAGGGTGTCGGCTACGGAGCCCGATCGAAGACGTCGCAAGTGCCGAGGCCACGGTCCGATGTCTCCGACACCGAGATCGCCATCACCTGATCGAAGGGGAATCCGGTGAACGTGAACGTCGCCCCGGCGTCTTGCCCGCCGATCGTCTTGTGCTGCGTGCTGGGGCGCTCATCGAAGGTCTCGGCGAAGACGGTCAAATTCGCGGGGCCCGGGTAGGTGACGTGGACATCGAACCCACCGGCGGTCGCCGTCGCGGTCGCCGTGTACGGGTCGCAGATCAGTTGCTCGAGGTTCTCGACGTGCGCGTGCAGCAGGCTTGCCGCACGCAGGATGGTCGCCTCGCCGGTGCCGCCGTCGGTTGCCGTGGCCGACGACGTCGCCGCGTCGTGGGCGGCTCGGAACGGCTGCAGACTCTCCGCTCGACGAGCGTTTGCGCCGACCCCGACTATCACGACGACCAGCACCGCCCCGATGATCCACGGCCAGCGCCGCCTCGCTCTGGACGCTGGTTGTGGCGGGACCAACGGGTGTGAGTTGGACACTGGTGCTCCTTCGCTGACATCAACACGACATGGTCGGTCCGACCGCACCCGGCGTTACCGGCCACCACCGGGAATTCGGCGCCCCGCGCCCCAGGGCCTCCCTCCGACGAGCAGCGCGCCGGCAGCGGACAACACGAGGCGGCCGTCGGGCAGCCGCCGCGGGCGAACAACGGCGCTGGCCAGAGCACGTTCACGCCCACGGGCAGCGCGACGCTGACCGCGAGCCACGCGGTAGACGAGAGCGGCGTCGAGTGAGCGGATTCACTACGCGGTCTCGATCAGGAGTTGGGGCAGATTCGCCTGCGCCGAGACTCTCCCCGACGACAAAGGCCGACCTGGGCTGCTTCCGCAACCGGACCGAGCACCCCGAATGGGCCTGCCCCCGGACTCGACGAGTCGCTCGGAGTCCGCTTCGGACACCGGCGGCACGACCTGGCTACCGGCCACCTCGGCACGTCACTGGATCACCGTGATACCCGCGCAATAGATGGTCGCGCCGACCCCCTTGGCCACGGCGGTCGGAGCTCCAACAGGGCCGGCTGAGAATCCGCTGCTCGACGCGCCCGGGCACCGGCTCCGTCGAGTCTCCGGGCTGCTCGGCGGCCCGAAGAACCCTGACGATCCAACGGACCTGCGCTCCGGGATGCACCGGCTGTTCGCCGATCTCGAGCACGTCCTCGCCCTGCCGGGAGCCACGATCGCAGACGTGATCGACGTCGACAAGTTCCTCGTCGACGTCGACCGAGCTGACCGCGGCTCCGGGTGGTCCTGCTCAACGGAGTCCGCCGAGCATCGAGGTCAGCTCGCCCCGGCTGTTCACCCCGAGCTTGTCGTAGATCGCCTTGAGGTGGTCCGCGACGGTGTGGCGGGTGATGAACAAGGCGCTCGCCAGCTCGAGATCGTGAGCCCTTGCACCGCCAGCGCTGCGACTTCCCGCTCGCGCGCGGACAACTTGTGCGCCCGCATCAACAGCGGACGTAAATCCGCCTGGCATGCGGGTTCGATCGTCACTGCGATGGCCCCGTCTCCGAGCGCCGAGCTTCCGGACAACCTCGCCGCGCGCACGACAAGCCAGGTTCCGTCGTCGGCGCGGATGCGCAGCTGGGGGGTCGAGGGTGGCAGGACATCGGGACCGAGCCGGGCAGCGATCGCGTAGACGAATCCGGGGAGCGGATCGCCCCCAGGTGCGGTCTGCGGGAGGCGGGAGAGCCAGCGGTCCGCCTCCGGCGTCGACGCCACCGGGGCGAGGCCGCGATCGAGGATCAGCGTTCCGGCCTCGTCGCCGCTCGGCCGCCCGCCCGCCCGCCGGATCGATCGTGCTCCGCCGCAGGCGGCGGCCCAGGGTCGGCACGATCTTCCTGACCGCGTCGACGTCGGCCGTGGTGAACCGGCGACCGTCGTGATCGCGGAACAGGTGCAGTAGCCCCCAGCAGGCGCCGTCCGCGGTGAGGGCGACGGAGAGCCCATCACGTAGTCCGCCCGGCTGCCCCATCTCCCACCAGTACGACTCAGGCCATGGCACACCGTCGGCGTCGACGCTCGTGAAGGCAAAGCCCCTATCGGTCAATTCCCGGGTCGCAGATCCTCGTGCAGGCGCAGATCACCAGCCTGATCACCCAAGGCGCCTTCGCCGACCTGCCCGAGCTTCGGGTGACCTTGCTGGAATGCGGGTTCTCGTGGCTGCCGGCCCTGCTGTGGCGGTTCGACAAGGACTGGAAGGGCGTCTGGCGCGAAGTGCCCTGGCTGACCGGCAAACCCTCGGAGGTCGCGCGGCGGCACCTGCGGCTCACCACGGCGCCGGCGCACCTGCCGCAGGATCCGCTCCAGGTCAGGCAGGCGCTCGACCTCTTCGACGCGGGCACCATGCTGATGTACGCGAGCGATCACCCCCACGACCACGGCACCGGCGGGCAGCGGCTACTGGCGGCACTGACCGACGGCGAACGGGAGCGGGTCCTGGCCGGCAACGCCGACGCCTGGTACTCGTTCGGCCTGTGATTCTCGAGGGTTTCGCGGACCGCTCCGTCATCACTCCCGCGGGCGGCCGGGTCAACGTCCGCATCGCGGGCCCGAGATCGACGAGGTGTACCGGCCCCATCACCTCGACGGCACAGCGGCGGCTCACCATGCCCACCACGGCAGAGAAACTCAGCCCAGGGGCCATTTCCGTCGATGTAGACGGGTCCGAGTCGCCTCTCAGGACGTCACCGCGGCGGCGCCGGCCGGAGCGGGGAAACCTCCTACGGCTTGCTCGTAGGTGTGGGCGACGCGCAGGACGGTGGCGTCGTCGAACCGCTTGCCGATGATCATCATGCCGGCGGGCAGGCCGTCCACGAGGCCGGCGGGGACGCTGCAGGCCGGGTGCCCGGTCACGTCGAAGGGCGCGGTGTTGCCGATCATCGACAGCGCCGTGTCCAGGTAGTCGGCAAGAGACACGTCCGGCGACGGCAGCTCCCGCGCGACGTAAGGCAGCGTCGGCATGACGAGGACGTCGTACTCGGCCAGTGCCGCGTCGTAGGCGTCGCGCAATTCGTACGAGAGGTTGCGCGCCATGGCGTAGTACTTGCCGCCGCCGAGTTCGAAGGTGTAGCGGCCCGAGAGGCCGACGAGCTGGACCGTCTTGGACAGGTCGCGACCGCGCGCGACCCGGCCCTGGGCGTAGTGCGCGATCAGCTCGGGGTCGTACTGGCCCCAGGTGCCCATTCCGTACCCGTGGCCCTCGATCATCTGGTAGGCGGCGCCTTCGGTCGCGATCACGTTCCACACCGCCATGGCGTCGAGGTGCCACGGGACCGAGACCTCGTCAGCGGTCAGCCCGGCCGACCGCAGCACCTCCACGGCGCCCCGGACCGCGTCGTCGACGCCGGTCAGTGACACAGGTGTGGCGAATCCTTCCCGCACGACGCCGACCCGCAGACCAGAAGCGCTCTCGCGCAGGGCGGCGACGTAGTCGACCGGATCGAGGACTGACGGCTGGCGGGAGTCGTAGCCGTCGACACCGGCCAGCACGCCCAGCATCAGCGCCGCGTCTCCCACCGTGCGCGTCATCGGCCCGAGGTGGTCGATGGTCTGCTCGATCGGGAAGGCACCGGTGTAGGGCACCAAGCCGTACGTCGGCTTGTGTCCCACGATCCCGGTGAACGACGCCGGGATCCGCACGGAGCCGCCCTGGTCCCCGCCCACCGCCAGGTCGACGTCGCCGTTCGCCACCAGTGCGGCGCTGCCGCTCGAGGAACCACCCGCGTTGCGCGAGAGGTCCCACGGGTTGCGCACCGGCCCCGGCCACGACGTGAAACTGCCCCCGGAGAAACACAGGTCTTCACACGTCGACTTGCCGGAGATGGTGGCGCCCGCGGCCAGCAGCCGGCGCACGACCGTGGCGTCCCGCCTCGGCACGAAGCCGTCCATCGACGCCGATCCGTTGACCATCGGAATCCCGGCCACGGCGACGTTGTCCTTCACCGCGACCGTCCGGCCCGCCAACGAGCCTTCCGCCGTCTCGCTGATCGCGGTCCGCACCGACCAGGCGTTGAACGGATTGTCCGCCGGCAGCGCGAACTCACGCACGGGTGCCTCGGGCGCGGACCTGCGGTAGAGCCGCTCGACCTCCTCCGACGCCGCCAGCGTCCCCTCGACCGCCGGGACGAACTCCCCGACCTCGGCCTGGGTCAAGTCGAATCCATAGTGCTGCGACAGAGCCGCGAGCCTTACCGCATCGGGCACAGGAATGGCCATGACCGCTCCCTCGAGGTCGGCGATGGGGTCGAACCTAGGGACGATCGGCCGGCACGTCAACGCGGATCGAGCCGACCCGGGGTTTCGGTAATGGGTTCTGTTGCGGAGCAGGGCAGGCCTACAGAGCGTCAGATCCGCGTTCGCCGGTGCGGACGCGGACGACGGTTTCCACCGGGGTGACCCAGATCTTGCCGTCGCCGATCTTGCCGGTGTGGGCGGTCTCGCGCACCGTGCGCAGCACCGCCTCGACCTGGTCGTCATCGAGGAGGATTTCCAGGCGGAACTTCGCGATGAAGTCGATCGCGTATTCGGCGCCGCGGTAGATCTCGGTGTGGCCTTTCTGCCGGCCGTATCCGCGGACCTCGGTGACCGTCATGCCCGCGATGCCGAGTTCCTCCAGGGCAACCCGGACGTCGTCGAGCACGAACGGTTTGACGACGGCGGTCAGCAGCTTCATCGAGTCTCCTCGCGTGCCGGCCGGTGCGATCCCGGGGCACCGGCGGGCACGCTGCCCCGGCGTCCGGATTGGACTGCCAGCTCATACGCGCCTTCGGCGTGCTCGGCCTCGTCGACACCGTCGATCTCAGCCTCGCGGTCGAGCCGGAATCCCATGAACTTGTGCATGACCCAGCCGATCAGGAAGGTCACGACCAGCGAGTACCCTAGTACTGCGAACGTCCCGGCCGCTTGGCGCCACAGCTGGTCGAGTCCGCCGCCGTAGAACAGGCCGTCGACCCCCTGTGGATCCACGCTGACGGTCGCGAACAGGCCGATCAGCAGTGTCCCGATCAAGCCGCCGATGCCGTGCACCGCGACCACATCCAGTGCGTCGTCGAACCCGAACCGGTACTTCAGTCCCACGGCGAACGAACACGCCACCCCCGCCACCAGGCCGATCGCGATCGCGCCGAGCGGTTCGACGTAGGCACACCCGGGCGTGATCCCCACCAGCCCGGCCACCGCACCGGACGCGGCGCCGAGGGTGGTCGGTTTCCCGTCGCGGAACTGCTCGACGAGCAGCCAGCCCAACACCGCGACCGCCCCCGCGACGGTGGTGTTCAAGAACGACGTGGCGGCCAAGTTCTTCGCCACCAGCGCGGAGCCGGCGTTGAAGCCGAACCAGCCGAACCACAGCAGCCCGGCGCCGAACATCACGAAAGGCAGGTTGTGCGGCCGGGCGGCCTGCCTCGGCCAGCCGTGGCGGCGACCGAGCACGATCGCCAGCGCCAGCGCGGCGGCACCGGAATTCACCTCGACGACGGTGCCGCCCGCGAAGTCCAGCACGTGCAGCTTGCTCGCGATCCACCCGTCGGGTGCGAAGACCCAGTGCGCCACCGGCAGGTAGACCAGAGTGACCCACACGACGGAAAACACCGTCCACGTCCAGAACCGCGCCCGCTCGGCGATCGCGCCGGCCAGCAGCGCCACCGTGACGACCGCGAACATCATCTGGAAGGCGACGAACGCGAACAGCGGCACCTTGTTCCCTGCCGGCCCGATCGTCTGCTCCGCGATCCCGCGCAGACCGGCCAGCCGCAGATCGCCGAGCAGCCCGCCGAACCAATCGGCGCCGAACGCGAGCGAATACCCGTAGACCACCCAGACGAGGCCGACGGTCGCGAGACAGATGAACGTCATCGCCATCACGTTCAACACACTCCGCGCGCGGACCATCCCGCCGTAGAACAGCGCGAGCCCCGGCGTCATCAGCATCACCAGTGCCGCGCTGACGAGCAACCACGCCGTGCTTCCCGTATCCACCACGCCCGTACGTCTCCTCATCTCGCCGACCCGCGGCAGGAAGCTAACCGGGCGGTGTTACCGGCATGTTTCCGCTGTGAGTCCACCGCCTACTCCGAACGCGACAAAACGGCTGAATCGGATCCGGCGGTTCGTCACCGACAGCGGCGGGTATCGCGAGACCATCCTCGTGGGGTGTTTCGCCGGCGACTACCGCGGGTAAGCGCTGGTCACGACAGAGGAGGAGCCATGCCCGAGCAGAGCTGGAGTGACAAGCGCGAACGTCAGTACGAGCACATCAAGTCGTCGCAGAAGAAGCGTGGCGCCAGTACGGGTCGGGCGAAGGAGATCGCCGCGCGGACGGTCAACAAGAACCGCGCCCAGTCCGGCGAATCCCGCACGGCCAGCAAGAGCTCGACGCAGGACATGTCCCCGCAAAAGCGTGGCGGGAAGCGGTCGGGGAACCGGCAGGGCCCGGGCGGGCCGACCAAGGAGCAGCTGTACAACGAGGCCAAGAAGCGCAACATCAAGGGGCGCTCCACCATGACGAAAAAGGAGCTGCAATCCGCCCTCGGCCGCTGAGGACACGTGGCTGAGTTTCCACTGGCTGGACCCCATTGCGCACAAACAGCCGGGGCAGTCCACTGGGCGAGGACACCCACTCCGGAAGGGGACTCGCCATGTCCGTCACCGACGAACTCCTGGCCAACAACGCCCGCTACGCCGAGCAGTTCTCCGGCCCCCTCCCCTTGCCGCCGGCCAAACACGTCGCGGTGGTGGCGTGCATGGACGCACGCATCAACGTCTACGCCGTGCTCGGCCTCAACGAGGGCGAGGCGCACGTGATCCGCAACGCCGGCGGCGTGATCACCGAGGACGAGATCCGCTCGCTCGCCATCAGCCAGCGCCTGCTCGGCACCGAGGAAATCATCCTCATCCACCACACCGATTGCGGCATGCTCACCTTCACCGACGACCAGTTCAAGAAGTCCATTCAGGACGATACCGGCGTCAAGCCCGCGTGGGCCGCCGAGGCGTTCGCCGACCTGGACGAGGACGTCCGCCAGTCGATCGCCCGGATCGAGAACTCGCCGTTCATCCCCGCGAAGGCGTCCGTGCGGGGATTCGTGTTCGACGTGACCACCGGAAAACTCCACGAAATCCGGCGATTCCCGGCTCAGCCGGACTCGTCCGGCGCCTGATGGTCGGTACCGGCGGGCTCGACTCCGGGAACCGCGCTACCGCAGGTAGACACCGAAGATGGCCATGGAAGCACGCCGGAACCGGTTCCGGCCGAGGGCGTAGTCGTCAGCAAGGAGGTAATCACCGGTTCCTGATCAGCCGGGCGTGGTCTCGCCGCCGAGAGCGGCGAGGACCTCGCCGCTGTAGTACGACGAAAGCCGGTTCGCGGCGAGGAAAACGTACGAGGGCGCCAGTTCGTCGGGGTGCGCCGCGCGGTTGAACGGCACCTGCGAGCCGAAGCTTTCGACCTTCTCGGGTGGGAACGTCGAGGGAATGAGGGGCGTCCACACCGGACCCGGCGCCACGCAGTTCACGCGGATGCCGCGCTCGGCCAATGCCTGGGCCATCGAGTACGTCCACGCGTGGATCGCGCCCTTGGTGGCCGAGTAGTCGATCAGGGACTTGTTGCCGCGCAAGCCGTTGACCGAGCCGGTGTTGATGATCGACGAGCCCTCGCCCAGGTGCGGCAGCGCGGCGGCGGTCACGCGGAAGTAGCTGTGCATGTTCACGTCGAACGTGCGCAACCACTGCTCGTCGGTGAGCTCCTCCGGCGAGTCCACCGGCCACTGCACCGCCGCGTTGTTCACGAGCAGATCGAGGCCGCCGAGCCGGTCGAGAGTGCGGGCGACGACGTCCCGGCACTGCTGCGCGTCCGCGAGATCCCCGGGCAGCAGCAGGCATTCGCGGCCCTCGGCCTCCACGCGGCTCGCCGTGTACTTCGCGTCGTCGTGTTCTTCCAGGTAGGCGATGGCGACGTCGGCGCCCTCCTTGGCGAACGCGATCGCCACCGCGCGGCCGATGCCCGAGTCGCCTCCGGTGATCAGCGCGCGGCGCCCGTCGAGGAGCCCGCTGCCGGTGTAGTCGGCCATGATGTCCCGCGGCCGGGGCTCCATGTCCTCCGTGACGCCGGGTGGTTCCTGCTGCTGCGGTGGGCGCTGTGCGTCGGACATGGGATCTCCTGTGCGGTCAGGGCGTCGGTACGCTCCCCGGTTACCCCGCGCCGTGCGATTCAAAGCAGGGGAATCGGACGATGCTCGCGGATCAGTTCGGTGCCGCGTTCGTAGTCCTCGTCGGCGTTGTACGTGAGCACGCCGAGCGCGGTGCCGCGGCGCTCGTACCAGACGGTGAACCCGCCGTCGACCGACACCGGCCGGGCGTCGTCGAAGCCGTCGCCCCAGGCCGCGTACTTCAGCACGTGATCGCCGATTTCCGACCAGAACCCGGGGACCGCGTCCCAGACCGTTTCCGCGCCCGCCGCCGAACGGCCCGCGACCTCACCCATCGCGAGTCCCTCGCCCCAGTGCTCGACGGCCAGTGCGCGCCCGGCCGGGGGGTTGTAGGCCAGCGCGATGTCGCCGGCCGCGTAGACGTCCGGGCGGCTGGTGCGCAGGCGCTGGTCGGTGCGCACACGACCGTTTTCCACAGTGAGCCCGGCCTTTTCGGCGAGCTCCACACGCGGCCGGACGCCGGTGGCGAGCAGGATCAGGTCGGTGTCGAGCGCGGATACGAGTCCCGTGTGGACACGGTGCCCTTCGGTGACCGCGTCGAGCGGCGTTTCACGCAGCACGCTGACACCCTCGGACTTGAGCCAGTGCAGGATCAGCTCACCGGCGTCGCGCCCGAGACGTTGCCGCTGCGGCACGGAATCGGGACACAGCATCGTCACCTGGACCCCGAGGCGCGACAACGACACCGCGGCCTCGCAGCCGATGAAGCCGGCCCCCACCACGACGGCGCTGCGAGCGGCACCGGCCGCGGCTCGCAGCTCGCGGGAACTCGTCAGCGACCGCAGGCAGCACACGTCCGGGTGGTCCGCGCCGGGAATCGGTGGACGGACGGGTTCTGCGCCGGTCGCCAGCACGCAGCGGGTGAACGGGCGGAACACGCCGGATTCTGTGCGGATCTCGTGCTCGCCAAGTTCCGCCACGGGATCGCCCAGGACGAGTTCCACGTCCGGGCCCGGATCGTCGAGGGCGAGGTCCGGCTCGCCGGACTCGCCGCGCAGGAAGTCCTTCGACAGCGGGGGCCGCGCGTAGGGAGGGTCCGGGTCCGCGGACACCACCCGCACCCGGCCCCTCCCGCCGGCTTCGCGGTAGGCCCGCGCGGCGGTGATACCCGCCGGGCCGCTGCCGATCACGACCAGGGTTTCGTCCGTCATACCGTGCGGTTACCCCGTCGTGCCGAGGTTCTCGCGCGCCGCTTCGAGGTCGGCGACGAACTCCGCCCGGGCCGTCTCACGGTCGGGCGCGCGCAGAACCGCCGACGGGTGCACGGTCGCGACGGCGACGTCGAACAGCCCGGCGAATTCCTCGGAGGGATCCAGGGGCCGGCCCCGCTGATTCGTGATCCGGAACGCCGTGCCGTAGACCGACTGAGCCGCGGTGGCGCCCAGCAGCAGCACCAGCCGAGGGCGCACGGCCCGCAGCTCCGCGACCAGCCACGGCCGGCACGCCACGACCTCGGTGCGCGAGGGCTTCTCGTGGATGCGCCGCTTGCCGCGTTCGGTGAACTTGAAGTGCTTCACGGCGTTCGTGACGTACAGCGCCTCCCGGTCGAACCCGGCCTCGGCGAGCGCGTCGTCGAGCAGACGGCCGGCCGGGCCGACGAAGGGCTTGCCCTGCTTGTCCTCCTGATCACCGGGTTGTTCCCCGGCGACGAAAACCTCGGCCCGGCGCGGCCCCTCGCCGAACACCGTCCGGTTCGCGGAGCGGTACAGCGCACACCCCGTGCAGTCGGCGGCGGCACGGCGCAGCCGGGTGAGATCGGTCGAGTCCGGGGGCGCGGCTCCCTGCGGCGACGGCATAGGGGATCGGATTCCCGTTCGGTGAACGGCGGAAACCTCCGTTCGGGTGTAAGCCGTCCCGGCCGGGGTACATCGAACGGATCAGATTTGCCGTATTGGACATCGGGTCTAATTCCGCCCAGTTACAGGCGGTGGACGTGTCCGCCGGGGCGCCGCCGCTGCCCGCGCACGCGGTGAAGGAGCCGACATTGCTGGCCGAGGAACTGTTGCTCAACGGCGCGCTGAGTGAAACCGGTGTCACGAGGGCGGCCGAGGCGGTCGGCCGGGCCGTGGACGCGGCCGTGCGCATGGGCGTCGACCAGCTCTGCCCCTTTGTCACGGCGGCGATCCGCGACGCCGCCAACCGCGACGAGGTCATCAACCGCATCGAGGCCGAGTCCGGCATCCGCCCGCAGTTCCTCTCGGGCGGAAGAGGCCCGCCTGACGTATCTCGCCGCGCGCCGCTGGTACGGCTGGTCGACCGGGCGGCTGCTGCTCGTCGACATCGGCGACGGGTCGATGGAGCTGGTGCTGGGCCGCGACGTCGAGCCCGAGCTGGCGCTCTCGCTGCCGCTGGGCGCCGGGCGGCTCACCCGCGAGTTCCTGACCGCCGATCCGCCGACGGGCAAGCAGGTGAAGGCGGTGCGCCGGCACACCCGCGACACGCTGTCGGAGGTGCTCGACCGCCTGCGCTGGGAAGGCCTGCCGCGGCGGGTTGTCGCCACCTCCAAGACGTTCAAGCAGCTGGCCCGCCTCGCCGGCGCGGCCCCGCAGCGCAAGGGACCGTTCGTGGCGCGTGAGCTGGAGGTGGCCGCGCTGCGGGAGTGGATTCCGCGGCTGGCCGAGGTCTCGGCGGCCAAGCGCGCCGGCCTCCGCGGTATTTCGCGCTCACGCGCGCGCCAAGTTGTGGCCGGCGCGCTCAGCGCGGAGGTGACGCTGTCGGCGCTGGACGTGAAGCGTGTCGAGATCTGCCCGTGGGCGCTTCGGGAAGGGATTCTGCTGCGCCACCTGGAACGGGTGGCGGAGATTCCGACTCTGCCGCTCACGCCGCTGTCCCGGCACCCGGACGCAACCGTCCGGACGCGGCGCACCGCTGAGGAGCAACCGTCGTCGTGATCCGGTTCGGCAGCCTCGCCCCACACCGGAGACCCGGGCCGCCGACCGACACCAGCGACACCACGGAGGTCCTATGAGTACCCGAATGGTCATCAGGCCCGACAGCACCCCCCTCAAGTGCGAGATCTGCGGCCAGACCGCGCTGCACGTGGCCCGGCTCGTCACCGAGGGCGGGGGTGAGATCGGGCAGACGGTGGTCTGCACGTCCTGCCGCCACCGCCGCCGCGTCGACAACGAGCGGTAGTCCACATCGGACCCAGTGGCGCGTGTTTACTCGGCGCGCCCGGGGGAATTCCTGGGCGGTACAACACTGCGCCAGCCACGAGGAGGAGCCCTGTGCCCGATGTCCGCGACTACCTGACCGACGTCGAATACCCCTGCGGACGCGAGGAACTGCTCCGCTGCGCCACCGCCCACGGAGCCGGTGACCAGATCATCGGCCGCCTGGGCACGCTGCCCGAGCAGGAGTACGCCGACGCCGATGCCGTCCACAAGCTTCTCGGCCCCGAATCGCCGTGAGCCAGCCGAACTTCAGGTGGAAGTTGACACAGTAGCCGGCAGCGACCGGCCCGGGCTGAGCGCCGGGCCGGTCGTTTGCCGGAACCCGCCGGCGCGGATCAGGTGCGTCGGCAGCGTGCTGGTGCCCAGCAGCACCAGGTCGCGGCCGGGGCACACCGCGGGACCCGCCCCCTCCAACCCGTCACCGTTCGAGTCGCTCCAGCAGATGCCGGATCGGAAGGGTCATGACCCCCAGGCCCAGCGCCGCGGTCACGCCATCCTCCGGGGCGGCCAGGCGGCGCTCCACAGTGGACATCAGGCGCCGGCTTCGGTCCAGTTCTCCCGCGTCGTCCGGAACCCGGACGGCCGCGCTCACGCTGTCGATCACCTCGGCCAGCGTCTCGCGGGGCGCCGGCCACGGATAGGTGAACGTCTCCTCGCGCTCGGACGCCGTGCGGACCGCGCCGATCAATCAGCCGCTCGGCGCGCTGGTCTAGGACGGTTCCGGAGCGCCGTCGCCGCAGGTTCAGGACACGTTCCTCCCGTGTGCGCCGAATGGCGTCGGCGGTCACCGCGACCACGCTGCGCAGCTCGCGGGCCTCCCCCAGCCAGTCCTCGACGTCGTCCGGCGGCTGCTCCGCGCGGATCAGCCCGGCGGTGCTGCCGAGGAACCCGGCGAGCGTGCCGGCCAGCGCGTCGATCGCCTCGACGAGCCGCCGGCCCGACAGCGGCGGGAACACCAACGCGTTCACCACCGCGCCGATCGCGGCGCCGATCGCCGTCTCCACAAGCCGGTCGCCGAGCAGCGCCGCCGGGGTGCCGTACGCGATCAGCAGCATGCCCGTGACGCCGACCCACACGCCCGACTCCCCGAACCTCCGCCACGACCCGATCAGCAGCCCGACGAACACCACCAGTCCCAAGGCCACGGCGGGCCACGGGATCACCTGCCCTGCCAGGCCCGCCAGCACGACACCAGCGCCGACCGCGCCGACCTGCTGCACCCAGCCACGCACCGAGCGGTAGACCGTCGTCTCCACGAGGAACACCGCCGCGTACGGCGCGAGGAACGGCTGCGGCAGGCGCAGCACGAGCGTTGCCAGCAACCACGCACCGGCCGCCGCCAAGGCAGCTTTCGCCGCCTGCACCAAGGTGCGGCGCTCCCGGCCCGGCACGCGGAGCGCACGCGACAGCCAGCCCACGGGCGTACGGACACCCTGGCCCAGCACGTCGTCGGGTCTCGTTTCCACGGGTGTCGTCCAGTCCACGTCCGGTGACTACCCGCCACGACGCATGTGTAGCCACCGGCTTCGCGGGTAGCCGGTTCGGACAGCCGACGAGAAACGGAGAGACCCGCATGAAGGCAGTCGTCTACCAGGGACCGCGAGACGTCGAGGTGCGCGAGGTGCCCGAACCGAAGATCGAGCAGCCCACCGACGCGATCATCCGGATCACCACGACGAACATCTGCGGGTCAGACCTGCACATGTATGAAGGCCGTACCGACGTCGAGCAGGGCAAGATCCTCGGGCACGAGAACATGGGGTTCGTCGCCGAGATCGGCGCCGGCGTGACCCGGGTGAAGGTGGGCGACCGGGTTTCGGTGCCGTTCAACGTCGCCTGCGGCACCTGCCGCAACTGCGGCGCCGGCTGGACGTCGTTCTGCGAACGGGTGAACCCGATCGACGGAATGGACGGCGCGGCCTACGGCTACGCGAGCATGGGCCCCTACGACGGCGGCCAAGCGGAGTACCTGCGCGTGCCGTACGCCGACTTCAACCTGCTCGACCTGCCTGCGGGCACCGAGTACGAGAACGACTTCACGATGCTGTCGGACATCTTCCCCACCGGCTGGCACGGCACCGAGCTCGCGGGGATGCGGCCCGGCGACCGCGTCGCGGTGTTCGGGGCGGGCCCGGTCGGGCTGCTGGCCGCGCACAGCGCGGTGATCCGCGGCGCGGCCGAGGTCTACGTCGTCGACAAGGAACGCGACCGGCTCGCGATGGCCGAGAAGATCGGCACCACCCCGATCGACCTGGCCGAGGCCGATCCGGTCGAGCAGATCCTGGCCGCCACGGGCGGCGCGGGCGCCGACTGCGGGGTCGAGGCCGTCGGCTACCAGGCCCACGACCACACCGGCGAGGAACACCCGGAGCTGGTGCTCGACAACCTGGTGAAGGTCGTGCGGCCGACCGGCGGGATCGGCGTGGTCGGCGTGTACGTGCCGGAGGATCCCGGCGCCGTGACCGAGCAGGCTCAGAATGGCCGGATCGCCTGGGACTACGGCAGTTTCTTCATGAAGGGCCAGCGCATGGGCACCGGCCAGGCGCCCGTCAAACGCTACAACCGGCAGCTGCGCGACCTGATCATCACCGGTAAGGCGAACCCTTCCTTCCTGGTCTCGCACGAGCTGTCGCTGGACGAGGCCGCCGCGGGCTACGAAAAGTTCGACCGCCGCGACGACGGCTGGACCAAGGTCCTGCTGCATCCGTGACCGGCCCCGGAGGGACACCATGCGGGTACTCGCACTCGTCTGCACGCTCAAACCGTCGCCGGCCGCCTCGAGCAGTGACCTCATCGCCCGGCAGCTGCTGGACCTGTTCGCCGAACGCGGCGCCACCGGCGAGCTCGTCCGTGTGGTGGACCACGACGTCAAACCCGGCGTCGAAGCCGACCTCGGCGACGGCGACGCGTGGCCCGCACTGCGGCACAAACTCCACGACGCCGACATCCTGCTGATCGCCACGCCCACCTGGGTCGGGCACCTGTCCAGCGTCGCGCAGCGCGTGCTGGAACGGCTCGACGCCGAACTGTCCGAAACTGACAGTGACGGACGGCCCGCGATGTTCGGCAAGGTCGCCGTCGCCGCCGTGGTCGGCAACGAGGACGGCGCCCACAAGATCATCGCCGACCTGTTCCAGGCGCTCAACGACACCGGCTTCAGCGTGCCGGCCCAGGGCGGCACGTACTGGAACGGCGAAGCGATGAAGGGCGGCGACTACACCGACCTCGCCGAAACGCCGGAAGCCGTGGCCTCGGCCAACGCGACCCTGGTCCGCAACGCCGTGCACCTCGCGACCCTGCTGGGCGAACACCGCTACCCGGTCGCTTGACCAGGAGGGACCCGCCGTGCCCGCTCCACCCTCAGCCGACACGCTGCGCCGTTACCGCCGGGCCTGCGACTACCTCGCCGCGGCGATGATCCACCTCAAGGACAACGTCCTGCTGACCGAGCCGCTGCGGCCCGAGCACCTCAAGCCGCGGCCGCTCGGACACTGGGGCACCTGCCCGGGCCTGACCCTCGTCTACGCCGGCCTGAACCGGCTGGTGGCCGAGACCGGGCAGCGCACGCTGCTGGTCACCGGGCCGGGGCACGGCGCCCCGGCGATCCACGCCAACCTGTGGCTCGAAGGCACCCACGCCGAATACGACGACAAACTGGCGCTGGACGGGTCCGGGCTCGCCGAGCTCGTCCGGCGCTTCTCGTGGCCAGGCGGGTTTCCCAGCCACCTCTCCCCCGAGGTGCCCGGCGTGATCCACGAGGGCGGCGAGCTCGGGTACGCCCTCGCCACGGCGTTCGGCGCCGCTTTCGACGATCCCGGCCTGCTGGTCGCCTGCGTCGTCGGGGACGGCGAAGCGGAGACCGGGCCGACGGCCGCCGCGTGGCACAGCCCGAAGTTCACCGGTCCCGGCGACGGCCGCGTGCTGCCGATCCTGCACCTCAACGGCTACAAGATCGCGTCGCCGACCCTCTACGAGGCGATGTCGGACGACGAGCTCACGGCCTACTTCACCGGCTGCGGGTGGACTCCGCTGCTGGTCGACGTCCGGGACGCCGACGACCCGGGAGTGCCGCTGGCCGACGCGCTCGCGCGGGCGCACGCCCAGGTCACCGGGCCGCCGCCGATGATCGTGCTGCGCAACACCAAGGGCCTCGGCCTGCCGGCCACCAGCCCGGACGGCACCCCGCTCGAAGGGACCTTCCACGCCCACCAGGTCCCGCTGCCCGGCGCGGCCCGCGACCCGGCGCAGCTGGCCGAGCTGGACCGCTGGCTGCGGTCCTACCGGCCGGAGGAGCTGTTCGACGCCGACGGCGTTCCCGCGCCCGATCTGCTTACCGTGCCGCCCGAACCGCGGCTGCGGCTCGGCCGCGTGCCGCAGGCCAACGGCGGGCTCCTGCGGCGCGACCTTCCGCTCCCCGAGATCGAGGATTTCGCCGTCACGGTGACCGGCCGCGGCGCGGTCGACGCCGGGCCGACCGAGGTCGCCGGCGCCTGGCTCGCCGAGCTGGTGCGGCAGGCGCCCGACACGTTGCGGGTCGTCTGCCCCGACGAGCTGGAGTCCAACAACCTCGGCGCGTTGCTGGAGGTCACCGCGCGGCAGTTCGACCGGGATGTCCCCGGCCACACCGAGCACCTCGCCGGCCGCGGGCGCGTGCTCGAAGTGCTGTCGGAACACCTGTGCCAGGGCTGGCTGCAGGGTTACCTGCTGACCGGCCGCCACGGCCTGTTCCCGTGCTACGAAGCTTTCGTATCCATTGTGGACAGCATGGTGAACCAGTACGCCAAGTTCCTCAAGATGTCCGGCGAGGTCGCGTGGCGGGCCCCGGTGGCGAGCCTGAACTACCTGCTCACCAGCGACGGGTGGCGCCAGGAACACAACGGCTACAGCCACCAGGGCCCCGGGTTCATCAACCAGATGCTCACCAAAAAGGCCGGCACCGCGCGGATCTACTTCCCGCCTGACGCCAACACCCTGTTGGGGACCCTGCATCGCTGCCTGTCCTCGACCGATCTGATCAACGTCGTCGTCGCGGGAAAGCAGAGCGGACCGGTGTGGCTCTCCCCCGACGAGGCCCGGGCACACTGCCGCGCGGGCGCGGCGGTCTGGCCGTGGGCGGGCCACGACGGTGAGGCCGACGTCGTGCTGGCGTGTGCCGGGACGACCCCGACCGTCGAAGCGCTCGCCGCGACGGACCTGCTCCGCGACGCCGCGCCCGACTTGCGGGTGCGGGTGGTCAACGTCGTCGACCTGCTGTCGCTGTGCCCGCCGGACCGGCATCCCCACGGCTTGTCGGACGAGGCCTTCGCCGAGTGCTTCGGCGAAAACGTTCCTGTCGTTTTCGCCTTCCACGGCTATCCGTCGGCAGTGCACGAGGTGCTGCACGGCCGGCCGGGTGCGCAACGCTTCCACGTGCACGGTTATCTCGAGGAAGGCACCACCACCACGCCGTACGACCTGCTGGCGAGCAACCGGATGAGCCGCCACGACCTCGCCGCCGACGCGGCCACCCGGGCCCGCGGCTGGTCCTCGGCGGGCGGGGACCTGGCGCGGCGGTTCCGGCAGCAGCGTGACGCGGCGCTGGCGAGCGCCTACCGGAACGGCGAGGACGCGCCCGAGATCACCGGGTGGCGGTGGCCGCGATGACCGTGCTGACGGTCAACCCCGGCTCCGCCAGCCTGCGGCTGCACCTCGTGGACGCCCGGACGGAGGAAGTCCTCGGCACCGGTGACGACGTCGAGTCCTTTGTGGACCGGTATGGCACCGTCGACGTGGTCGCGCACCGGCTCGTGCACGGTGGCCCGGATATCGTCGAACCCACCGTCGTCACCCCGACGGTCCGCGCCGCGATCGCCGCGGTCCGCTCGCTCGCGCCCGAGCACGTGCCGAAGACCGAGGCGCTGCTCGACCGGCTGACCGAGCGCCTGCCGGACGCACGGCACGTCGTCTGCCCGGACACGGCGTTCCACCGGACCCTGCCGGCGATCGCGCGCACCTACCCGCTGCCGGAGCGCTGGCGAGCGCGCTGGGACCTGCGCCGCTACGGTTTCCACGGCCTGTCCTTCGCCTGGGCGGCCCGCCGCGCCGCCGCGCTGCTGCGCCGCCCCGCCGCCGAGCTGAACCTGCTCGTCGCGCACCTTTCCGGCGGGTGCTCGGTCTGCGCGGTGTCGCGCGGCCGCAGTGTCGACACCTCCATGGGCCTCACACCGCTGGAGGGAACGATGATGGCGAAGCGGTCCGGCACCGTCGACCCCGGTCTGCTGCTGTGGCTGCTGCGCGAAGGCAAGGTGACCCTCGACGAACTGGAAGACGGCCTCTACCACCACTCCGGGCTCCTCGGCCTGTCCGGCACGTCGGACGACACCCGCGACCTGGTGCGCGCCGGCGACGTCGAGGCCAAGTTCACCCTCGCCGTGTTCGAGCACCGCGCCCGCCGTGAACTGGCGGCGGTGGCCGCGAGCCTGGACCGGGTCGACGCCCTGGTGTTCACCGGCGACATCGGCTGGGACCAGCCCGAGGTCGCCGAAGCCGTCGCCGCGGGCCTCGGCGTGCTCGGCATCTCCGGTGGGCTCAGCCGAAATCGCGACGAGGACGCGGTGATCAGCCCGCCCGGCGCGGCCGTGCCCGTGCTCGCCGTCCGGTCCCGAGAGGAACTGGAACTGGCCAGGGCGGCGGCGGGCGTGGGTTGATCACCACCCTCCCTCGTGGTGAGCTGCCGTCAGCTCTGCGCGCGGCGGGCCAGCCGTTCCCGTTGCGGCACCACCACGTACTTCGGATCCTTTGTGGACTCCACTCCGGCCGCGTACACCCCGAACCGCGTGCACAGCCCGGACGCCAGGTAAGCCGCCCCGGCGGCCACACCCGCCACACGGCTGCGACGCGCGGCCAGCGACAGCACGGCGCCGGCGGCGGTGAGCGACTTGGCCGCTTTGAGCAGCTTTCCCGCGCGGCCCGTGCGGTACGGCTCCGAGACCAGGCCCAGTCCGGTCTCCAGGTGGTGCTCGGCGAGCAGCTCGGCAGCGGCCGCGGCGAGGCCGGCGCGCACGACCGGGCCGTTCTCCGCCGGAGGCACCGAAATCAGCGCGGCCCCGGCGCCACTGGTCACCGCGCTGCCCGCGAACAGGATCGGCAGCGTGCCGCCGGCCTCGTGCCACGACGGGGTCGCCGTATCGCCCAGCAGCACGGCGGTGTAGGTGCACATCGCCGGGCCGAGGACGCCCGCGCCAGCCCCGGCGAGGCGACCGACGCGCGGCAGGATGCCGGTCACCCCTGAGAAGGCCGCCACCGCCGCGAGCCCGGAGAACGGGGAGAGGATCCACGATCCCACCGACAGCGGCGAGGTCGGCTTGAGCACGCGCAGCATGTTCAGGAACCGCGTCGGCTTGCCCAGGTCGTGGACCAGCGCCACGACGCTCGCGAGAGAGCCGCCCGAGGCGACCAGCCGGCCCACCCGGGCCAGTGCCGGACGGCCGGTGAGGTCGGCCAGCGCGGCCATCGACGCCGAGGCCCCGGCGGCGCCGCCGAGGAACAGGTACAGCGGCACGTCCGGCTGCTTCCAGGCCGGTTCCTTCAGGATCGGGCGACCGTAATACGAGCGGAACTCGACGGGTTCGACCATGGCGCGTTCGCGGCGGGGGCTCATCGGCGCCGGCCCAGGAACGACACGACCAGCGCGGCGGCCACCCCGGCCGCGGTCGTCGCGGCGCGTTTCCACATCGCCGGCAGATCGCGGGTCGTCACGACGGGGTCGGGTGGGAAGCCGTAGACCTCGGGTTCGTCCAGCAGCAGGAAAAACGCGCCGTCGCCACCGACGCCGTCGTCCGGATCGTGGCCGTAGAGGCGAGCTTCCGGCACCCCGTCCGCGTGCAGCGCGTCGACTCGTGACGCGGCCCGCGCGCGGAGCTCGGCCAGCTCCCCGAACTGGATGGAGTCGGTCGGGCAGGCCTTGGCGCACGCGGGTTCCAGGCCGGCGCCGAGCCGGTCGTAGCAGAGGGTGCACTTGAAAGCGCGGCCGTCGCTCTCGCGTTTTTCGATGACGCCGTACGGACAAGCGGGCACGCAGTAGCCGCAGCCGTTGCAGATGTCCTGCTGCACCACGACCGTGTCGAACTCGGTGCGGAACAACGCGCCCGTCGGGCAGACGTCGAGGCACGCGGCGTGGGTGCAGTGCTTGCAGACGTCGCTGGACATCAGCCAGCGCACACCGGGCTCCTGCTCAAGCTGTCGAGGCGCGCCGACCGTCGGCATCCCCAGGTCCACCGCGGGCTGTTCGATGAACGCGACGTGCCGCCAGGTGTTCGAGCCCAGCTCGCCGGTGTTGTCGTAGGACATCCCGAGCAGGTCCAGCTCACCGGACTCCGGGACGCCGTTCCACTCCTTGCAGGCGACCTCGCACGCCTTGCAGCCGATACACACGGATGTGTCGGTGAAGAACCCCATGCGGGGCTGGGTGCCGTACTCAGCCATCGGCTCGCCTCCGGTAGTCGGCCACGAAGTCCAGGAGGGACGGCCCGCGCGGCCGCCGTCCCGGGCGGATGTCGCAGGTGGCCGCCTTGGCCTCCTGGATGTGCACGTTCGGGTCCAGCACGATCGAGAGCAGATCGTTGGCCGCGTCGCCGCGCGAGAGGCCGTTGGGACCCCAGTGGTAGGGCAGCCCGACCTGGTGGATGGTCCGGCCCCGGACCTTGAGCGGCTTGATCCGATCGGTCACGAGCACGCGGGCTTCGATCGCCGTGCGCGCCGAGACGATGGTCGCCCAGCCGCCGTTCTCCAGGCCGCGTTCGGCCGCGAGCGCCGGGGAGACCTCGCAGAAGAACTCCGGCTGCAGCTCCGCCAGGTGCGACAGCGTCCGGCTCATGCCGCCCGCCGTGTGGTGCTCGGTGAGCCGGTAGGTCGTGAACACGTACGGGTACACCGAACTGCGCGCCGGGTTGTACGGGTTCGACGGGCTGTCCAGCGTCTGGCGCGTCGGCGACTCCTGCCGGCTGTACAGGGCGTTGTCGACCGGGCTCTCGAACGGCTCGTAGTGCGTCGGGAGCGGACCGTCGACCAGGCCCGCGGGCACGTAGAGCCAGGCCTTGCCGTCGGTCTGCATGATGAACGCATCTCCGCCGCCGAGCGCCGCCTGTGCCTTCGCGCCTTCGGGCGGGACGTAGTCCGGTGCCTTGGTGGGCTCGAAGTCCGGGACGTCGGGGCCGGTCCACTTGCCCTGCCCGGCGTCCCAGGAGAGCAGCTTTTTCCGTTCGCTCCAGGGATTTCCGTCCGGGTCCGCCGAGGCGCGGTTGTAGAGGATCCGCCTGTTCGCGGGCCACGCCCAGGCCCAGCCGTTCGCCACCCAGTCCTGTTCGGACCCCGGCTGCCGGTTCGCCGCGTGGTTGTGTCCGTCGGCGCGGACTCCGCAGTAGATCCAGCAGCCGCAGGAGGTCGAGCCGTCGTCCTTCAGCTCGGTGTAGGCCGACAGCGGGCCGCCGGGGCCGTGGCCGTTGATCTCCGCGAGCACCGATTCCGCGCTCGGGTCGGCCGTCGGGCCCTCGGTCGGGTAGCTCCAGGTGAGGTCGCGGATCGCCGCGTCCCGCGGGTCGTCGCCCACGCGTTCCCTGATCAGGCGGCCCAGGTGGTAGTAGAACCACAGGTCGCTGCGGGCCTCGCCAGGCGGCTCCACGGCCTTGTGGTGCCACTGCAACAGGCGCTGGGTGTTGGTGAAGCTGCCGTCTTTCTCGGTGTGCGCGGCGGCGGGCAGGAAGAAGACCTCGGTGCCGATCTCCTCCGATTTCAGCTCGCCGGTCTCGATTTCCGGGCCGTCCTTCCAGAACGTCGCGCTCTCGATCATCTGCAGGTCCCGCACGACCAGCCAGTCGAGGTTGGCCATGCCGAGGCGCTGGAGCTTCCCGTTGGCCGAGCCGACCGCCGGGTTCTCGCCGACCAGGAAGTAGCCCTTGCACTCCCCCTCGATCTGCTTCTGCACCGTTGCGTACGTGCCGTGGTCGCCGGTCAGCCGCGGCAGGTGAGCGAACGCGAAGTCGTTGTGCGGCTGGGCGTGGTCACCCCAGTAGGCCTTCAGCAGGCTGACGGTGTAGGCCTGCATATTGCCCCAGAAGCCGGTCTGGCCCGCGTCCGCCTCGACGAACTCCGCAAGGGTCTGGTGCTGGTGCGCGTGCGGCATCGGGATGTAACCGGGCAGCAGGTTGAACAGCGTCGGGATGTCGGTGGAGCCCTGGATGCTGGCGTGCCCGCGCAACGCGAGGATGCCGCCGCCGGGTCGGCCGATGTTGCCCAGCAACGTCTGCAGGATCGACGCCGTGCGGATGTACTGCGCGCCGACGCTGTGCTGCGTCCACCCGACCGAGTACACCCACGCCGTGGTGCGCTCGCGCCCGGAGTTCGCGGTGACCGCCTCCGCGATCTCGGTGAACTGCGCGACCGGGATCCCGCAGATGTCTGCGACCGCTTCGGGTGTGTAGCGAGCGAAGTGCCGCTTGAGGACCTGGTAGACGCACCGCGGGTGCCGCAGCGTCTCGTCCGTCTTGGGCTTGGCGCCCACCGCCGCGCCGCCGCTGCCGTATGAGTCGGCGCGGGCGGTGCGCTGATGGCCCTCGCCGCCGTGGCGGGGCTCAGAACCGGGCTCGCCGGGCTGCTCCGGATCGGTCGACCCGGCCGCCGGCAGCGTCGGGGCGCCCTCGTAGGCCCACGTCGTCATGTCGTACCGGCGCTTCTCGGGGTCGAAACCGGAGAAGAGACCGTCGAGGTCCTCGGTGTCGGCGAAGTCCTCACGCAGGATCGCGGCCGCGTTGGTGTAGGCGAGCACGTACTCCCGGAAGTCGAGGTCGTGGTCCAGCACGTACTTGATCAGCCCGCCGAGGAACGCGATGTCCGACCCGGCCCGCAGCGCCGCGTGGACGTGCGAGACCGCGCTGGTGCGCGTGAACCGCGGGTCGATGTGGATGATCTTCGCGCCGCGGGCCTTCGCCTCCATCACCCACTGAAACCCGACCGGATGGCACTCGGCCATGTTCGAGCCCTGGATGACGATGCAGTCGGCGTTGGCGAGATCTTGCTGGAACGTCGTGGCGCCCCCACGACCGAAGGAGGTCCCCAGACCGGGAACCGTGGCGGAGTGTCAAATACGCGCCTGGTTCTCGATCTGGATCGCGCCGAGCGCGGTGTAGAGCTTCTTCATCAGGTAGTTCTCTTCGTTGTCCAGCGTCGCGCCGCCGAGGCTGGCTAAGCCGAGCGTGCGGTTGAGCTTGCGGCCCTGGTCGTCGACGTCCTGCCACGTGTCGGCGCGCGTCTTCAGCACGCGGTCGGCGATCATGTCCATCGCCTCGTCCAGCGGCAGGCGCTCCCACTCCGTGCCGTACGGGCGGCGGTAGAGGACCTCGGTGACACGGCTCGGGCTGGTCACGAGCTGTTTGCTGGCCGAGCCCTTCGGGCACAGGCGACCGCGCGAGATCGGCGAGTCCGGGTCGCCTTCGATCTGGGTGACGGCGCCGTCCTTGACGTACACCTTCTGGCCGCAGCCGACCGCGCAGTACGGGCAGATCGACCGGACCACCCTGTCGGCGTCTTCGGTGCGGGCGTGCCAGGTCTCCGAACCGGCGGACTTGGCCGCGGCGGCGCGGGCCGTGCGATCGGGACCGGTCAGCTGCCGGTACACCGGCCAGCCTTCGATCCACTGCCGCACGCCCATGCCTCGCACGTTAATCGCCGTACGCGGGATTCGCAGCCCCAACCACACGTCTGGTGCCGCCAGCCTGCCGTTCGGTGACGCCGAGGGCGTCCAGGTGTTCCAGCAGCGGAATCATCACGCGACGGGTGCTGTCCAGCGCCCGCCGGGCCTCGGACACGGTGAAGGGTTTCCCCAGCGCGGCCAGCGCTTCCGCGGCGCGCCGCGGTGCGGCCGGGCCGAGCACCACGCCGTCCGCGACAGCTCTCAGGCGGCCCAGGCGCACGGCGGCGGCCAGCTCGCGGGTGCCCAGGCCGAGCTCGCGCAGTTCGTCCGCTTCCGGCGCCTGGAACGGGTGCTCGGCGAAGCGCTTCTCGAGCACGGCGAGCGCGCGTTCGACGTCCGTGCTCAACCCCGCGCCTGGGCGCCGCACGAGTCCGCCGGCCACGGTCAGGCCGTCCGCCAGGATCGCCGGTACCAGTTCGGCAGCCGGCAGGCCGAGCCGCTGCCGGAGCACGGCGACCGGCATGCCGGCGGCGATCGGATGCTCGCGCGTCCATCCGGCCACCACCCGGGGCGCCTCCTCGCGCAGCCGGGCGAGGTGCGCCGGGTCGGCGTGCCAGTCGCCGAGCCGCTCGCCGGCCTCCGGGAGGCCGAGGGCGTGGAAGTCGTCGTGGCGCACGAACCCTTCGCGGCGCAGCAGATCCCAGCCGGGTTCCGGCGCCGCCAGCTCCGTGCCCCGCGCTCGCGCCGCGCCACGGCGGGCCAGCGGCGGCGGCCGGACGTCGAGGACGTCGAACCCGGCCGGGATCCGGTGTTCTCCCGGGTCCCGCAGCAGTCCCCGATCACCCACGCGTAGCGGCAACGGCGTCGCGAGCAGCAGCCGCGCGGTGTCCGGGCCGAGCGGGCGGACCCGTGCGGGCACGGCCGCGGAGCCGAGGTGCGCCACCAGGTGCCGGTGCAGCTCGGCCGCGGGTGTCCCGCGCAACCGCACGTCGAGCTCGGCCGTGGTGCGCCACGCGCCGGGCGTGAGCAGGGCGTCGCCGCGCTCGGCCGCGTCGCGGGCCACGCCGCGCAGGTTCACGGCGACCCGGGCCACGGCGGACACGCTCTCGTGCGCTTCGCCGAGGGACTGCAGGCCGCGCACCCGGACGCGGGCCTCGCCGAGCGTCAGCTCGTCTCCGACACGCAGCGTGCCGGCGCCGAGCGTGCCGGTGACGACCGTGCCGGCGCCCTTGATCGTGAACGCCCGGTCGATCCAGAGCCGGACGTCTGCTCCCGGGTCCGGCGGCGGCAGGCCGGCGGCAAGCTCGGTCAGCCGGGTGCGCAGCTCGTCGAGGCCCGCACCGGTCGTGCCGCTGACGGCGACGGCGGGCACCTGGCCGAGTGCCGTCTTCGCGATTTCCCGCAACGCCGCCGCGGTGGCCGCCGCGGGGTCCGCGCGGTCGGCCTTGGTGACGACGAGCAGGCCGTGGCGGACCCCGAACGCATCGAGAGCGGCCAGGTGCTCGGCCGACTGCGGCATCCAGCCCTCGTTCGCGGCGACCACGAACAGCACGGCCGGCACCGGACCGATCCCGGCCAGCATGTTCGGTACGAACCGCCGATGCCCCGGAACGTCGACGAACGCGAGCTCCTCGCCGGCCAGCCGCATCCAGGCGAAGCCGAGGTCCAGTGTCAGGCCGCGGCGGCGTTCCTCGGCCCACCGGTCCGGCTCCATGCCGGTGAGCCGGCGGATGAGCGTGGACTTCCCGTGGTCGACGTGTCCGGCCGTGGCGATCACCCGCATCGGCGCACGGCCTCCCGCAGCATCACGTCCTCGGCCGGGCGCACCGTGCGCAGGTCGAGCAGGCACTTCTCGCGCACGATCCGGCCGACCACCGGAGGCTCACCCCGTCGCAGCGCCGCCGCGTAGCGGGCGGGCAAGGAGACGGCCGAGCTCGGCAGTTCGACGCCCGGCGCCCCGCCGCCTCCGACGACCGCCACCGAGTCCACGGCCCGGGCGTGCACTCCGGCCGAGCGCAGAGCCGCGGCCAGCGTTTCGGCGCGCGTCCGGAGTTCTCCGACGTCGGCGCCGAGTGCCGCGCGCACCGGTGGCTCCGGGCCGCGCAGAGTGGCTTCGAGCGCGGCGAGCGTGAGCTTGTCCACGCGCAGCGCCCGAGCGGCGGGATGACGCCGAAGCCGTTCGATCAGCGCGGCGTCTCCGAACAGCAGCCCGGCCTGCGGGCCACCGAGGAGCTTGTCACCGCTCGCGGTCACCACAGCGGCGCCGTCGGCCAGCGCGGTCGTGACGTCCGGCTCCCCGGGCAGCAACGAGTGCGGCGCCAGCAGGCCCGACCCCACGTCGGCGACCACCGGCACGCCGAGCCCGGCCAGCTCGGCGACGCTCGCTTCGGACGTGAAGCCGGTAACGCGGTAGTTCGAGGGGTGGACTTTCAGCACGAACCCCGTGTCCGGGCCGACGGCGGCCGCGTAGTCGCGGGCGGAGGTGCGGTTGGTCGTGCCGACTTCGCGCAGCCGCGCGCCGGTCGACTCCAGCAGGTCGGGGATGCGGAAGCCGTCGCCGATCTCGACCAGCTCACCGCGGCTGACCACGATCTCCTTGTCCTGCGCCAAAACCAGCGCGCACAACAGCAAGGCGGCCGCGTTGTTGTTCACCACGTGCACCGCCGCGCCCGGCACCGCGGCGGTCAGGGCCGCGAGGGCACCGCGGCCGCGTTTCGCGCGCTCGCCGGTCCCGAGGTCGAACTCGACGTCGGTGGTCCCGGCCGCGGCGACGACCGCGTCGAGCGCGGCAGCGGACAGCGGCGCGCGGCCGAGGTTGGTGTGCACGAGAACGCCGGTCGCGTTCAGCACGGCTCGCAGCGAAGACCCGGTGGCGGGCAGCCGGGCCAACACGTCGTCGACGACCTCTCCCGGCCCGATCTCCCCGGCTCTCGCCCGCTGCTGCGCCGCCACGACCAGCGACTTCACCAGGTCACGCCCGAGCGTGCCGGCCGCCTTCGCGAGCCGCGGCTCGGCGAGCACGGAATCGGTGCGCGGGATCGCCCGCCGCGGGTCACCCATGGCGGAGGCGGACGGGAATCGAACCCGCCAGCGGCAGGACCTGCCGCTCAACGGTTTTGAAGACCGCGCCGGTCACCAGGCCGGAAACGCCTCCCTGGGGCATCCCGCCATCCTGCCAACACGGCGGCGCCCGCGCATGATGAGCGCCATGACCATCCGGCTGACCCAGTACGCCCACGGCGGCGGCTGCGCGTGCAAGATCCCGCCCGGTGAGCTCGAATCCGTGGTCGGCGGTCTCACCGGCGCCCGGCCCGCGAACGCGGCCGGTGAGCTGCTGGTCGGCCTGGACGCCGGTGACGACGCGGCGGCTGTCCGGATTTCCGGCGGGACGGCGCTCATCGCGACCACGGACTTCTTCACCCCGGTCGTCGACGACCCGTACGACTGGGGCCGGATCGCCGCGGCCAACGCATTGTCCGACGTGTATGCGATGGGCGGCACGCCCGTGGTCGCGGTGAACCTGCTGGGCTGGCCGCGCGATGTCCTGCCGTTCGAGCTGGCCGCCGAGGTCCTGCGCGGCGGGCTCGACGTGTGCGGCGAAGCGGGGTGCCACCTCGCGGGCGGCCACAGCGTCGACTCCCCGGAACCCCAGTACGGCCTCGCCGTCACCGGGACGGCAGACCCGGACCGGTTGCTGCGCAACGACTCCGGCCGCGCGGGTGTGCCGCTCACCCTCACCAAGCCGCTCGGCATCGGCGTGCTGAACTCCCGCCACAAGGCCACCGGCGAGCGGTTCGAGCACGCCATCGCCACGATGACCACGCTCAACCGCGACGCTTCGGTCGCCGCACTGGCCACGGGCGCCGTGTGCGCGACGGACGTCACCGGGTTCGGACTGCTCGGCCACCTGCACAAGCTGGCCCGCGCGAGCGGCGTCACCGCGCGGATCGACCCGGCGGCCGTGCCCTACCTCGACGGCGCGCGCGAAGCGCTGCGCGACGGCTACGTCAGCGGTGGCACCCGGCGCAACCTCGACTGGGTCCGCCCGCACGCCGACCTGTCGCGGACCACCGAGACCGAAGCCCTGCTCCTGGCCGACGCCCAGACTTCCGGCGGACTGCTGGTGGCGGGCGAGCTGCCCGGCCACCCGGTGATCGGCGAGCTCGTGGCGCGTTCGGACCACACGGTCGTGGCCGGCTGAGAGCCGCGTTTGCGCCGCGGGTCCGGCGGGTAGACACGGAACCGGTGTCCCGGAAGATCAGCAGGTGTCGCGGTGTCCATGTTGACCGTCCTCTTCGGCGTCGCCGGGCTGCTCGCGCTCGCCGCGGCCGTGCTGCCGAAGCTGGTCGCCGACCGGCCGTTCTCGACCCCGCTCGTGATGCTGATCGCCGGCATCGGGCTCGGCCTGCTGCCACTGCCCGCGCCGTATGGCGACGGGTGGGCCGACCCGGCCGCGCACCTGACCGGCGTCGAGTCGTTCGCCCAGCTGGGCATCCTGGTGTCGCTGGCCGGGGCCGGGCTTTCGGTGGACCGCCCGTTCGGAGTCCGCCGCTGGGCGTCGGCCTGGCGGCTGCTGGGCATCACGATGCCCGCGATGATCGCCGTCGTCGCGCTGCTCGGCTGGTGGTGGCTCGCGCTCACCCCGGCCGTCGCGATGCTGCTGGGCTCGGTCCTGGCGCCGACCGACCCCGTGCTGGCCGGCGACGTCGGCGTCCCCTCCCCCGACGTCGGCGCGCACCTGGCCCGCCACAACGAGATCCGGTCCACGCTCACCATCGAGGCCGGCCTGAACGACGGCCTGACCATGCCCTTCGTCCTCCTGGCGCTCGCACTGGCCGGGCAGCCCCCCGAGCCGGACGCCGGGTGGATCCTGGTGGACCTCGTCCTGCCGGTCGGCATCGGCGTGCTGGTGGGGCTCGGCGCCGGAAAACTGCTGGGATGGGCGATGTTCGGCACGGCCTCTTCGCGCTTCCGGCTGGCCGACTACGCCGACGGCCTCGTGCTGCTCGCCCTCGCCTTCCTGCCGTATGCGGTTGCGGAACTCGTCCACGGAAACGGTTTCGTGGCCGTGTTCGTCGCCGCCGTCGCGGTGCGCGCGGAGGAACGGTCGCACGAGTACCACGAGGTGCTGCACGCCTTCGGCCGTCAGCTGGAACGGCTGTTCGTCGCACTCGCACTACTGGGGCTCGGCGTGGCCCTCGGTGACGGGCTGCTGCACGGCTTCTCACCCGTCGAGCTGCTCGTGGCCGGCGTCGTGGTGCTCGTCGTGCGGCCCGTGCTCGGATGGCTCGCCCTGCTCGGTTCGCCGGCCGGACGGCACGCCTCAGGTGCGATCGCGTTCTTCGGCGTGCGCGGGATCGGCACGATCTTCTACCTCGCCTACGCCCTCGATCGCTTCCCCGTTCCCGGACAAGACGTGCTCTGGCGCGTCGGCGCCCTCACCATCGCCTTGTCCGTGCTGGTCCACGGCATCCTTGCCGGCCCCACCATCCGGCGGATCGAAGCCGCAGGCGGCCACCTGCCGACCATCGGCGACCCCGGCGGGTTGACCGGCCCGCGCAACGGGTAGCTCCAGCCATGCGCGCGACGGCGGAGATCCTGGCGCGTCGTGCCCTGGGTGCGCACCACCGCGATCGCCGCCGGAGCCCAGGCGAACGACCGCGCGGGCTACCTGCACGACGTCCTGCCGGTGCTGCCGCCGCTGCCCCCGCCGGCCGGGTTTTCCTTGACGTGGACCGGACCCGGCCTGCTGAGCGCCGCGGCGACCGCCGCCCTCACGCCGGCTGCCACGGCCGCCGCGCTGTGGTGGCGGCGATGTGGCTGTCAACGAACGGAAAACACGGTGTCCAGCTCAGCGGCTTCGCCGATCCCGTCTCGTGGGCCGAATACCTCAGTTCGGCCGATTTCTGGAACCGCGCGCTGAAGAACTGGCAGTCGGAGTGGCGACAGCGGCTCCCGAGTCCGAACCCCTCGGCGCACCGAACCAGGTCACGGACGAAACGGGCTGAACCTCGGAAGCCACGCATATCCTCGGCGCCAGCGGGTACGCGGAAAGCAGATCACGTCCAGCCGACGTCGAGGAGTGGCCGCGATGTGCCCGGCGAGCGCCCCGCAGTACCGTCCCCCAGCCACGCTGCATCTCCACGAGCCCGCACAGGTGCCCCACGCGGCCACGCTGCGCCGGGCTGTCGCCCGCTGGGCCGGCGCCCGCGGCTTGGCGCCGCCGCTGATCACCGACGTGGAACTCGCGGTCTACGAAGCCCTGATCAACGCCGTCGAGCACGCGTACGCCGCGGGCTCCAAGAATGGCGGAGTGGAATTGCGCGCCCACCACGAAGAGCGCAGCCTCCGCGTCACGATCACTGACGAAGGCCGATGGCAGCCACCACGCGGCCCCGACCCGCGCCACGGTCGTGGCCTGCCCCTCATCCGCGCCCTCACCGACGACGTCACCATCACGCCCACACCCCACGGAACCACAGTCACCATGAGCTGGCACCTGCCACCCGGTGGCGCCTCGAACTGACACTCCGCGGTGCGGAGTCGTTTGGCCGGCAAGGAAGCGGGTAAACCTGGCTGCGGGCGCGACCCCGAGCCGAGACGCGCCGCCGGCCGTTCGGCCGGCGGCGCCGCCACTTTTGGCGAAAGCGTGGCCGACCGGTTACCCCTGCGACAGTCCGGAAAGGAGCACCGCATGCCCGAGCCGACCGCCGTGCTGTTCGACGTGGACGGCACGCTCGTCGATTCGAACTACCTGCACGTCCACGCCTGGCTGCGCGCCTTCCACGCCGTGGATCGTCCGGTGGACGGCTGGCGCGTGCACCGGGCGATCGGCATGGGTTCGGACAAACTCCTCGCCCGGCTCCTCGGCCACGCGGACGCCGAGCAGCTCGGCTCCCTCGTGAAGGAACTGCATTCCGCGCTGTACCTGCGTGATTCGGACCTGCTGCGGCCGTTTCCCGGTGCCCGCGATCTGATCCGGACCCTGGCCGGGCGCGGAGCACGCGTCGTGCTCGCCACGTCCGCAGGGCCCGACGAGCTGGAGATCCTGCGGCAGGTTCTCGACGTCGACGACGAGGTCGCCGCGGTCATCGCCGGCAAGGACGTCGAAGCAACCAAACCCGACGCCGAGCCGATCGTCGTCGCCTTGGACGCGGCCGGCGCCGGTTCCGCGCGGTCGATTTTCGTCGGTGACGCCGTCTGGGACGTCGAGTCCGCCCGCCGCGCGGAGGTCCGAACGGTCGGAGTCCGCTCCGGCGGAATCAGCGCCGCGGAACTTCGCGATGCCGGCGCGGTGGCCGTCTACCGCGACGTCGCAGAAATACTGGCACAGCTCGACAACAGCCCGCTGGCACCACTGCTCCGGGATTGATCGCCGCGGAAGAGCCGGTAACGGCCACGCACCAGCCCGGCCCAGAAAACTGGACCGGGCTGGGCGGGCAGGGGTCATCGCAGCACTTTCCGCCTCCGGCCAAAGGCGGCAGCGGCGAGCGAAACCCCGAGCGCGGCCAGCACGATCTGGGTGATCAGCTCGAGCCAGTCAATCCCTTCGGTGTCGGCGTATCCGGCCGCACGTGCGATCGCCGTCCCCGCGAACGCCGCGATGATCCCGACCACGATCGTGAGCCACAGCGGAATCTTCTGCTTTCCCGGCGCAAGCAGCCGACCGAGAACGCCGATGATCAAACCGATGACGAGTGCGCTGATGATTCCGGCGATAGCCATCGCTGACTTCCTTTCCAAGCGATGACCTCGAATACCCGGACGCGGCCGAGCGAAACCAGCGCTTGCGGAAATTCGCATCGCCGCCGCCCCGTGATACCGCGACCAGATCGCGCCGGGGTGAAACGCCCGGTGTTTGGGCTCACTCCACGGGGGAACCACTTATTGATGACGGACCTGCCCGCCCCGCTGTCGTTGTGGATCGACACCGCGCCCGCGCCCGAACGCGGCTCGGGGCCACCGCCCACGTGGGCCGACGTGGTCGTGCTCGGGGCCGGGATCGCGGGGCTGACCACGGCGGTGCTGCTGGCGCGGGCCGGGAAGTCGGTGGTCGTGCTGGAGGCCGGCCGGGTGGCGAGCGGCGTGTCCGGGCACACGACGGCGAAGGTGAGCGCCCAGCACGGGCTGAAGTACGCCGAGCTCGAGGCGCGCCACGGTGCCGACGCCGCGAAGACCTACGCGGGGGCGCAGTCCGCGGCACTGGAGTGGATCGCCGCCGAAGCGGGCATCGACTGCGCGTTCACCCGCGCGCCCAGCTACGTCTACACGACGCAAGGCGGGACCGTCGACAAGCTCAAGAAGGAAGCCGACGCGGCCATGAAAGCCGGGCTTCCGGCGGCGTACGTGAAGGACGTCGAGCTGGACGTGCCCGCCCTCGGTGCCGTACGCGTCGCCGGGCAAGCGCATTTCCACCCCCGCCGTTGGCTGCTCGGGCTCGCCGCCGAGGTCGAACTCGCAGGCGGCACCGTCCTCGAGCACACGCGCGCGCTGGGCCTCGACTTGCGCGGCCGGGTCGTGCGGACGTCCCAGGGTGACGTCGAGGCCGACGACGTGGTGGTCGCCACGCACTACCCCGTGTTCGACCGAGGGCTCTACTTCGCCCGGCTCGACCCGGTGCGCGACCTGGTCGTCGCGGGCCCGGCGGCCGGCAACGCCGCACCGGACGGGATATACCTCGACGCCGACACCCACCACTCGGTGCGCGCCTACACCGCCGACGGCACCCCGACCGTCGTCGCCGGCGGCGAGCACTACCGCGTGGGGGCCGAATCACACATCGAGGAACGCTACGAACGCCTCGCCGCCTGGGCCGGCGAACACGCGGGCCTGCACCGCGTGACCCACCGCTGGTCCGCACACGATCTGTCCACTTTGGACGGACTGCCGTACGCCGGCCGCTATCTGCCCGCCTCGTTGCCGCTGTGGGTCGCGACGGGCCTCGGCCAGTGGGGCATGACCGGCGGCACGGCGGCAGGCCAGGTCGTCGCCGCCCGCATCCTGGGTAAGGACCACCCTGCCGCCGCGCTGTTCGACCCCAACCGCTTCGACGCGCGCTCGGTGCTCAGCCTCGCCGAAGACGCCTTCGAGGTTGGCCGCCACCTCGTCGGCGACCACGTGTCCGTGTTGCAGCAGGGCCGCTCCCTGGACCAGGTACGACCGGGCCAGGGCGCCGTGGTCCGCGTGGGCGCTGAACTGGTCGCTGCCTACCGAGCCGAAGACGGCGACCTGCACACCGTGGAAGCGCATTGCACGCACCTCCGCTGCCTAGTGGCCTTCAACGACGCCGAACACACATGGGACTGCCCGTGCCACGGCTCCCGCTTCGCCCCCGACGGCGACGTCGTCCAGGGCCCCGCCGTCCGACCGTTGCGCCGGCATCACCGCTGAGCCATCAGCACGCCCTTGGCCCGTCCGACGGCCCCTCCGATCGACCAGTGCCGATGCATCGCTATTCCGCGCGACGGGCAACCACCCCGGGGTATCTGGAGGGAATGACGCGATTGCGACGCAGCGCCCTCACCGCCCGCCCCGGGCATCCGGCGGGTGCGACGCGGACGCGGGTTCTCCTACCTCGACCCCGCCGGCGACCGGCTCGCCGAAGACGAAGCGCCGGAGCGGATCGAGGACCTGGTCATCCCGCCCGCGTGGCGCGACGTGTGGATCGCGCCGCAGCCGAACGGTCACATCCAGGCCGTCGGCACGGACGCCGCCGGCCGGCGGCAGTACCTGTATCACCCCGCAGTGGCGCCGCGACCGCGACGAGGAGAAACACGACAGGGTGCTGGCCATGGCGAGGCGGCTGCCCGGATGGCGGGCCCAGGTTGAGGACGACCTGGCCGAACGTGTGCTCACCGAACGCTGCGTGCTCGGCGCCGCTGCGGATGCTCGGCGCCGCGCTGCGGATGCTCGGCGCCGCGCTGCACCGGCGGCGAGGAGTACGCCGAGGAGAACGGCACTCACGGCGTGGCCACCCTGCTGCGTGAGCACGCCTGCGTGCGCAAGGGTGCCTGCGTGTTCGAGTACTCGGCCAAGGGTGGCGCCGCGAGGGCGGTGTCGATCGACGATCCGGCACTGGTGGAAATGCTGCGGTCCTTGCTGCGCAGCCGCGCGGACAGCGAACGGCTGCTCGTCTACCGCACCTGCTCGGGCCCGCACGAGATCCACGCCGCCGACGTCAACGAGCGGTTCAAGGAACTCGCGGGCGAGGACTGCACGGCCCAGGACCTGCACACCTGAAACGCCACCGTGCTCGCCGCGGCCGCGTTCGCCACCGCGGCGGAACCGGCGTCGGAGGCTGCGGCCAAACGCGCGGAGGCCGCGGTGATGCGCCAGGTCTCCGAAGCGCTCGGCAACATCCCGGCCGTGTGCCGGGCGTCCTATGTGGACCCCCGGCTGGTCGAGGCCTACCGCTCGTCACACACAATCAGCAGGGCCCTGAGCCGCGCCGCGAAAGCCGAGGGCGACGACGCTCGCGCGGTCCTCGAACGCGCCACCATCCGGCTGCTGAGCCGAAGCAGGAACCGCTAGCCTGCCCGGGGCGCTCACCGCCGGGCAACGGAACCTTTCACCGGAGAACCCGCGCAGGGCAGTGCTCGGCCGGGCGACTCCGTTCGCCGTCAGCAGCGGCGGAACGCCAGGATCGCGATTCGGTCGCGCAGCGTGCCACCGCCACGGCCGGACTGCCCGCGGCACTTCGCCTGCTCGCCGAGCGGACCGTGCCGGCCACCGGGCATGAAGCCGCCGCCGCGGGTGACCAGCGGCCATGACGATGCTGCCCACCCCCGAATTGCCGCCGCCCGGGGCCCGCTTTCGGCCACGGTCGCCGCAGTGTTGTCCGCTCCGCCGGCGGGCGCCCGTTGGTGCTCAACGCCCCTCGCGGACGCCGATTCGTTCGGCAACGACCCGCAGCTCGCGTTGCACCTCTACTTTTGAACAGCACTACCAGGGACTGCCGGACGTCGACGAGACGTGGGAGTGGGATCCGGACCTGCTCCGGGCCCGCGCGGCACTGGAGCACCGGTTCCTGACCGGCCTCCGTGGCGCGGTCCCGGTGGCCACGACGTCAACGCCGAGTTCGAGGCCCTGCTCGTCGAGCCGATCGACGGCTCCGGCGTATCCCACTTCCTTCGCGACGAAGGACAATGGTGGCGTGCGGGAGTCTTCGCGCTTGTTCGCCGACCTCTTGCGTGGCGCCGAGCTGCCAGACGGCTACCTCGCTCTGCTGGGGCACGCCCGCACCGATGATCGCGATCGTCCACATGATGTCGCTGTTCGGTCTGCACCGATCGCTGCGGGGCGCGCTCGTCGGTCATTTCGCCGCCACCGAGGAGACGTGTTCGGCGTCCAGGCGACCGACCTCCTCTAAGAGCGCCTCAGCGAGCACCTCCTGGCGTGCTGGCGCGCCGGGCGGTCCTCGCTGCGTCACCCGTTGTCCTGAGTCCTCACCCGCTTGCGGTGGCTCGTGTCGCACAGCGGGAACCGCTTGCTGCGCCGGCACGTGCACACCGCGACGACGAATCGGTCCGAGCGCACCACGTCCCCGTCCGGCGCCTGCAGCTCGATCGGGCCGTCCACCAGCAACGGGCCGCCCGGCACGAGCCGCGCCCGGCGGTAGCCACCTTCCTCGGCAACGCTGCTCATCACACCCTCCTCGTCGTTCGGGGTCCTCGCCGTTTACCCGCCGCCCGGCCGGGCAAACTCGGCGTTGCCCTGTCGGCAAAAGCCAAACCTCCGGAATCGGTTTCGTGATTTTTTTCCACCATTACCCACTATTGAGAAATACATTTTCCGTCCTCAGGTGTTTTCACGCGGAAGGTTGCGGGTAGCTGAATCAAATGACGAAGTCACATTCCTGTTCGCCTTGTTTCGGGGGCGGCGTGCGGGTTGTGCGTGACGAACTCGCTACCGCAAGAGTCAGGAGGAGCGGCCATGAAGGCAGGAACACGAATGGCGATCGGAGTCGCGGCCGGTTATCTACTGGGGCGGACGAAAAAAGGGCGCCTCGCGTTGATGATCGCGGCCGCGGGGGCCACCGGCAAGGCCGGGGTGTCGCCGGCGAAGCTCGTCCAAGGTGGTCTCAAGCAGCTGGGCTCGTCCGCGGAGATCGGCCAGCTGACGTCACTGGCGCGTGACGAGTTGCTCTCCGCGGCGAAGGCCGCGGCGGTGACGGCGGCCAGCGGGAAGATCGAATCTCTGAGCGAACGCCTCCAGGACGGCAGCGCGCTCACCCGCGGCAAGAAGTCCAAGGCCGACGACGAGCACGACGCCACGCCGGAAGACGAAGACGAAGCCGAAGTCGTGGACGAGGACGAAGCCGAAGACCAGGAAGAGCCGGAGCCCGAGCCCGAGCCCGAGCCCGAACCCGAGCCCGAGAAGCCCCAGCGCCGCCGCGCGGCGAGCCGCCGATCGAGCGATGGTGACGAACGGAAGCCGCAGCGGCGATCATCGAGCCGGCGGTCCGCGTCGTCCGACGACGGTGACAAGAGTTCTGGCAGTGCACGCACCGCCACCAAGCGCTCGCCCGTCCGCCGGGCGAGGAGGTGAACGCAGTGGTCACCAAAACGTTGAAGAACACCGCCGACAAGGCCACGAGCGCAGCCGGCAAAGCGACCGGCACGGTCAGCGGCGCCGCGTCGAAAGCGACCGGCGGCAACACGAGTGAGCTGACCGATGCCCTGCGCGGGCTGGGTCAAGCGGCCATGACCCGGGCGACGGGTTCCATCACGAAGCGGATCTCTTCGACGGCCGGGCGCCTGACCGACTTCGCCGAAGGCGGCGGCGGTGGCCTTCTCGAAGCGGCGACCGGCGGCAAGGGCGGCGTCAAGGGCAAGGCGATGATGGGCGCCGTCAAGGGCGGCCTGTCCGGTATCGCGCAGAAGGTGAAGGACACGTTCAGCGGCGGGGGCGGCGGTGGCAGCGGTAAGGGCAACAAGATCAAGCTCACCAACATCGTCGAGGAGATCGACATCGGTGCGCCGATCGATCTCGTATACGACCAGTGGACCCGGTTCACCGACTTCCCGGCGTTCATGAAGAAGGTCAACAACGTCGAGCAGGTCAGCGAAGAGAAGACCGAGTGGAAGGCGCAGGTCTTCTGGTCGCACCGCAGCTGGGAGGCGACCATCCTGGAGCAGGTGCCATTCGAGCGGATCGTGTGGCGCTCCAAGGCAGCGAAGGGTCACGTTGACGGAGCGGTGACGTTCCACGAGCTCACGCCGGACCTCACCAAGGTCGTGCTGGTGCTCGCGTACCACCCGCAGGGGCTGTTCGAGCGCACCGGCAACATCTGGCGGGCGCAAGGCCGCCGGGCACGGCTGGAGCTCAAGCATTTCCGCCGCCACGTGATGACGGAAGACCTGCTGCACCCCGACGACATCGAGGGGTGGCACGGCGAGATCCACGACGGGCAGGTCGTCGAGCAGGGTGACGAGGGCGCCGACCGCGACGAGGCCGAGGAAACCGGACCGGAGCAGGACGAGGAGTCCGCCGACACCGGTTCCGAAGAGGACGAGTACGCGGAGTCCGAAGAGGAGCCCGAAGAAGAGCCCGAGGAGGAGCCTGAGGAAGAGGAGCCCGAAGACACCGAAGACACCGACGAGACCGAGGACGCAGAGGAATCCGACGAGGCGGCCGAGGAAGATCAGCCTCGCCGCGGCCGCGCGCGTGTCGGCGCAGGCAGAAGTCGAGGGAGCAGGCGATGACAACAGCAGTACAGCCCTCCGGTGGGGGCGGCGGCCTCGACCGGCCGAGTTCGAGCAGCCTCGCCGACGTGATCGACACGATCCTGGACAAGGGCCTCGTGATCGACGCGTACGTACGGGTGTCCCTGGTGGGCATCGAGCTGCTGACCGTGGACGCCCGAGTTGTGGTGGCCAGTGTCGACACCTACCTGCGGTTCGCGGAAGCGGTGAATCGCCTCGACATCTCGGGCACCGAGCAGAAGGGTCTGCCCGACCTCCTGGAGGACGTGACCTCCGGCGGCGCCAAGGCCAAGACGCGCGGGGCGCTCGAGGCAGCAGGCGACAAGCTGCGCGGCATCCTCGGCGAAGACGAAGACGAAGACGAGGAAGAGGAAGAACCCGTGCGCCGCGGCAGGAAGGGACGGTGAGGCGAGTGACCGCCGAAACCGACACCGAGACGGAGAACGGAACCGAGACGGCGATCTACGTCTACGGCATCCTGCCCGCCGACGTCGAGATCGACGGCGACGCGCGTGGAGTGGGGGATCCGCCTTCCGCCGTGACCACAGTGCACAGTGGACCGATCGCCGCGCTGGTCAGCGAAATCCCCCAGGACACGCCGCTGGGCCGGCCTGCGGACCTTTCGGCGTACGCCAGCCTGCTGGACGCGGCGGCAGCCGAGGTCCCGGTGCTGCCGCTGCGCTTTGGCGCCGTCGTCGCGGACGAGCGAGCGGTGGTCGACGAGCTGCTTGACGCGAACCGCGATGACTTCATGGCAGCGCTGGAGGAGCTGGAGGGCAAAGCGGAGTACGTCGTCCGGGCGCGTTACGACGAGGGGGCCATTCTGCGGGAAATCCTGTCCGAGAACGACGGCATGGCGCAGCTCGCGGACGCGATCCGGGGCAAGCCACAGGATGCCACCCGCAACGAGCGCATGGCCCTGGGCGAGCAGATCACGCAGGCGATCGAGGCGAAGCGGGCGGTCGATACGCAACGGACGGCCGACGCATTGGCCGATCTGGTCGTTGAGCTCGCGCCTCGACAGCCGACTCACGATGAGGAGGCGGTGCACCTCGCAGTGCTGGCCGAGACCGACCGGCAGGGCGATCTGGAAGCCGCCATCGACGAGCTAGCGAAGGACTGGGAAGGCCGCGTCGAGGTCCGCCTGCTCGGTCCGCTCGCTGCGTACGACTTCGTCGTCACGCGGACGCCGGAGTGACGCGATGGGCCTGTTGTCGGGAATCTTCGGTCTGCCGCTGGCACCGGTCCGCGGGGTCCTCGCCCTGGGCGAGCTGATCCGGCGGCGGGTCGACGAAGAGCTGCACGACCCCGCGTCGGTCCGGCGCGAGCTGGAGGCCGTGGAGCAGGCGCGGGCAGCCGGCGAGATCTCGGCCGAAGAAGAAGCCGAAGCGCAGCAAGAGGCATTGAGCCGGCTGACGGGCTCCCGGCCGAGCCGGCCCGTACGCCGAACCGACGAGAGGAAAAGGTGACGGCCGATGGCCACCGCGAAAGGTGAAGACCGGTCCCCGCCGACCCGCCGTCGATCGGGGCGCGACGGCATGGTCGCCTCGACAGCGGCCGCCTCGGCGGTGCGTCAGCTGGACGAGCTGATCACGAGCGAACCCGTGGGCGTCACGTCGGTCGAGCCGCTCGAAGACGGCTGGGTCGTCGAGGTCGAAGTGATCGAAGAGCACCGCATCCCGTCCTCGGCTGACATCCTGGCGCTGTACGAGATCGAGCTGGACACCGAAGGCGACCTGCTCGCGTTCCGCCGCACGCGGCGGTACGCGCGCGGCAAGTCCGGCACCGGAAACGAGGGGAGCTGAGATGGTATCGGGGCAACCGGTCAGCCGGTCCCAGGGCGCGCTCGGTGCTACCGGAAGCCAGCCCGCGAACCTCGGCGACATCCTCGAGCGGGTGCTGGACAAGGGACTGGTCATCGCCGGGGACATCCAGGTCAACCTGCTCGACATCGAACTGCTGACGATCAAGCTGCGGCTGGTGATCGCCTCGCTCGAGACCGCCCGCGAGGTGGGCATCAACTGGTGGGAGAGCGATCCGTGGCTGACCGGTGACAACGGGAAGCTGCAAAACGAGAACCGGCAGCTTCGGGCGCGCATCGCCGAGTTGGAGGCGGCGCCGGAGTCCATCGAGGCCGGCGAGGAAGATGATGAACGCGAGTGACGAGACAGGCGTGTGGCTGTACGCCGTGACGCCTGAAGCCGGGGCCGCCGCACTCGGCGGACTGACCGGGGTGTCGGCCGAACGCCCGCGGGTTGTCACGGCGGGCAGGCTGGCCGCGGTGGTGGGCGATGTCCCGTTGAGCTCCTTCGGTGCGGAAGCCCTGCGTCGCAACCTGGAGGACCTCGACTGGCTGGCCGCGGTGGCGCGAGCGCACGACTCCGTGATCGCGGCGCTCGTCGAGCAGGGGCCGGTGGCGCCCGTGCGCCTCGCGACGGTGTACCACGACGACGCCTCCGTCCGGGTCGCCGTCGAGGAGCGTTGCGCCGATTTCGAACGGACGCTCGAGCACGTCTCGGGCCGGGTCGAGTGGGGGGTGAAGGCATTCCTGCAGTCCGAACCGGAGCCCGCCGCGGCCGTGCCGGACAGCGAAGGCGCGGGGGTTGCCTACCTGGCGCGGCGGCGCCGCGCGCTGGCGTCACAGGAAGAACGTCAGCAGCGGGCCGCGGACCAGGTGAGCCGTCTCCACGCCGCGCTCTGCGAACTCGCGGCCGACGCCTGCACCCATCCCCCGCAGAGCCGGGCGCTGACCGACCAGGACGGGCCGATGGTGCTCAACGGGGCGTACCTCGTCGATGCCGGGCAAGCCGGGCGCTTCGCCGAAGCAGTGGACTCGAGTGGCCGGGACAGCACCGTGCTCACCGTGGAGCTGACCGGGCCATGGCCGCCGTACTCGTTCTCTACACCGGAGGAACCATGACTGTGCCGGCACGCGCCGGGAACCGCAACGTCGCCCTCATCGACCTGCTCGACCGCGTACTCGCGGGCGGCGTCGTGGTGAGCGGCGAAATCACCCTGTCCATCGCCGACGTCGATCTCGTGCGCGTTTCCCTGCGAACCCTGATCACGTCGATCACAGCATTGCAGCAGCCCCATGGGTGACGACGAGCGAAAGAACCGGATCGACGCCGATCCCGAGACGGCGGAACGCAGCCTCGTCAGTCTGGTGCTGACGGTGGTGGAGCTGTTGCGCCAGCTCATGGAGCGCCAGGCGCTGCGCCGCGTCGACCACGGCGATCTGGACGACGACAAGGTCGAGGAGATCGGCCAGACGCTGATGTACCTCGATCTGCGCATGGAAGAATTGTGCGATCACTTCGGACTGGAGCGGCGGGAACTCAACATCGATCTCGGACCGCTGGGAACGCTGCTTTCCGAGGAATAGCGCTACCCACTTTCGAGACCGAATGACCGGGTAACGACGCATTCCGTTTGGTGATAACAGCGTGTTTGACCGGCCGTCGACCGGGTACGCAGCGGAAATACAACCTGCCTGGGTTGTCGCCGCTCGAAACGCCAGAGCCGAAAACGGCCACAGCGGAGTCGGGAGGTACCCATCGACGTAACCGAAATTTGTCCACGAGAGGACGAGATCGATGAATACCGGCTTCAACATCCTGCAAAGTCTGCAGAGCGCATTCACGACGTTCGTGAACTACCTGCCCCAGCTGATCGGCGCGCTTCTCGTGCTGCTGATCGGCTTCATCATCGCCAAACTGCTGGACAAGGCCATCACCAAGGGTCTGCAGAAGGCGAAGGTCGACGACCGGCTGAAGTCCGGTGGCGGCGCGAACTACGTGGAGAAACTCTCCCCGCGGGGCAGCCCGTCCAAGCTCGTCGGTCTGGTCGTGTTCTGGGTGATCATGCTGTTCGTGATCTCCTCAGCTATCGGGACGCTGGGGATTCCGGCGTTGACCGCGTTCATGAACCAGGTGCTGAGCTACCTGCCCAATGTCATCGCCGCGCTGCTGATCTTCATCGTCGCGGCCGCAGTCGCCGGCGCGGTCGGCGGACTGCTGCACCGCACCATGGGCGACACGCCGACCGGAAAGATCGCCCGCACCCTCGCCCCGGCGATGATCATGGGTATCGCCATTTTCATGATCTTGACTCAGCTGGGGATCTCCCCGGTGATCGTCACGATCACCTACGCCGCGCTGGTCGGCGCGGCGGCACTGGCCGCGGCTCTGGCATTCGGCATCGGCGGCCGGGACGCCGCCGCGGACCTGGTCAATTCCGGATACGAGAAGGCCAAGGACGAGAACGACCAGATCAGGTCCGATCCGGCGATCGGCAAACAGCGTGCCGCCCAGGACGCCGCCGACACCAAGCACAAAACCGAGCAGCCGGTGGGTCGCCACGAGCACGGTGCATCGCCTGTCCAGGGCGCTCACCGATCCTGACACGGAGCGCGACGAGGAATCGGTGCGGGCAGAGCGAACTGCACCACTCCAAGGCGGACGGGTCGATGTCTGGTACGTCATCCACCAAGCGCTGGACGAAAAGCCGTGATTGACGGCTGCGAAGACGACGTCACGCTTCCGCCGCACCGCGGCCCGTTTGCCGCAGCTGCGGCGGGAGCGTGAACAAGTCGATTCCGCGGTGAGGGTTGGAGCCCGACCGTGGGGGTAGCCCGTGTCATGACCGATAACTCACCATTCGCGATCAGGTTCGCCAGGACCCGGACTGCGACGGAGTCCCCGCCGCACCGGGTGTTGTCCGCCCTCGAAGAGGTCCAAGCACTGGACGCACCCGCGGCCGCGGTGGCGAGGCCGGTGGACGAGCTCTTCAGCGGCCAGGCCGGTGAAGAGCTTCGAGGCCGCCGGCTCGGCCATCCACTGCACCCGCTCGCGGTCACCCTCCCGATCGGCGCGTGGGCGTGCTCGTCGCTGCTCGACTTGGTGCCGGGCAACGACGAAGCTGCCCGTCGCCTCGTGGGCATCGGCTTGCTGGCGGCCCCGGCGGCCGCGATCCTCGGTGCCGCCGACTACCACGACCTCGACGAGCGGCAGCGCCGGGTCGGGTTCTGCCATCTCGTGCTCAACCTCGTCGCGACCATGATCTTCGCCGCCTCCTACCGCCGGCGGCGCCGTGGCGCGGCCGGGGGCAAGCTGCTCGGCGCACTCGGCCTGCTCGTCCTCGGTGCCGGGGGTGCGCTCGGCGGCCACCTCTCCTACGCCCAGGGCGCCGGGGTCTTCCGCTGGCAACGCGCACAGAATCAGACGGGCAAGGCGCCGGTCACGGTGAATTCGAGGCGCCTGGCCACCGACACGGCCTGGTCGCCGAAGCGCTCGTAGAACCGGGCCAGCAGGGCGGCGTTGGCCGCCGCGGCGGCGCCGCCTTTCCAGTTCCGGCTGGTGATCAGGTCGAGTACCTGAGCGTGCAGGTCGTCCACCGCCTGGTCGGCGTTGTCCAGCTCGATGAACATGCCCGCGAACGGTGCGGCGATCATGTCCGCGAGCCGGTCGGCCATGCCCGCGGTGAGATCGCCGAGGCGGCGGAACTTTTCCTCCAGCTCGGCGGAGTCGAGGTGGTCCGGGTGCTGAAATCGCGCTGTGCCGGCGATGTGCGCGGCGAGGTCACCCATGCGCTCGAGTTTGTCGGCGCAGTACACCGCGGCGAGCACGAGTCGCAGCTCATGGGCGACCGGGGCCTGCAACGCCAACAGCGCCTCAGCGTGGTCTTCGCACTCGGCGCGCTGCAGATCCAGCTCGGTGTCGCCGACGAGCACCTGCTCGGCCAGCTCCAAGTTCGCGGTGAGCAAAGCCGCGGTGGCCTGCCGCATCGCCTCCGAGCAGGCGACGCACATCGCCGTCATCTCGGCACCGAGCCGAGCCAGCTCGAGATGAAATGCCTGTCGCATGGCCATCAGCCAACCTCTCGCGCGCCTCCCGCCACCGCGTCGGCAAACCCGGCCGGGCCCTGATCGACTCGTGACGCTGCGCCGCCGCCGGACCTCTGAAGTCGACGCCGGCGCCAACGAGTACCCGAAATGCAGCCGGATAAACGGGCGTGTGGCCAGGCAGCGGCGCTACGGACCGCCGTGGCCCTTGCCCTTGGGCTTCCCTCTGGCCTTCCCGCCCTCTGCCCTGGCCTTGTTGCCGGGGACGGCGGTCAGAACTCCGGGCCCGTTCACGGCGATCGGCACCGGCCGTGGCGGCGCGGCGGGGTTCTGCGGCGCCGCGACGGACGACGCAGGTGGCTTCGCGGTGACCGCGGTCGATGGCGAGGGCACGGTCGCAGCCGGCGGTTGCGCGGCAGGCGTCCCGCCGCGAGCGGGGTCCGCTGCGCCCGGTCCCGGGAGCACCGCTGCGAGGACGGCTGCCGTGGTCGCGGCCGCGAAGCCACCCAAGGCGAGCAGGTTCCGCCGGCGCCGGCGGGTGGCCGAGGCCGGTGGCCGGGACGGGGTGACCGCGCAGTCGGGCCGGCGCAACATCCACAGGGTTTCCGCGGCAGTGGGGCGATCCCCCGGGTCGCGGGCCGTCATCCGCTCGAGGGTGTGCGCGAGGGGCGCGGGCAGCCCGGCGGGAACCCGCGGTGGCCGGTGCAGCCGTGCCATCGCTGCTTCGGCCATCGTGCCGGGATACTCGCGCTCCCCCGTCAGGCACTCCAGCAGGATGAGACCAAGTGCGTAGATGTCGGCGGCCGGACCGGCCGGCTCCCCGACGATCTGCTCCGGTGCGAGGTACGCGGCCGTGCCCGTCACGAACCCGGTGCCGGTGATGCGGGTCGAGCCGAGCTCGTGCGCGATGCCGAAATCGCTGATCAGCGGACCGTCAGGGCCGAGCAGGATGTTGGCGGGCTTGAGGTCTCGATGCACGACGCGCCGCGCGTGGAGATGCTCGACCGTCTCGGCGAGCTGCACCGCCAGATCGGTCCCCTCCTCGACCGGCACGGGGCCGGACAGCAAGCGCTCAGCGAGATTCTCACCGTCCACCAATTGCATCACGAGGAACGGCCGGCCGTGGTCCGTCCCGCTGTCGAGCACGGCCACCACGCGCGGGTGGTCCAACCCGGCCTGGATCGTCCTTTCCCGGACCCGCCGCACCTGCTCCACCGCGACGGCCTCCCGGTCGTACACCTTGACCGCGACCGCGCGGTCGAGCCTCCGGTCGACCGCTCGGTACACGCGCGCGGTGCCCCCACGGCCGATCAGGTGCTCGACGTCGTAGCGCCCGGCGATCGAGAGCGGCGGATCTTCCGTGGCGTCCCAGGGGAACAGACCGGCGTCGTGCAGGGGAAACCGAGGATCGGTGACTCCACCGCCGTCTCTTCCACATCGGTCCGTCATCGGCCGGCACCCCCGTCTCGTCGGTGACCCGCCAAGTACCCCGGCGACGCGGCCGGCCAAACGGAACGGCCGGAAAACGAGACCCTCCGCACCGCCGACCTGTGGCAGCCCCCCGCCGTCCGTACTGGTACTGGCGGCGACGTTGACGGTGTGCGTGCTCATTGGATCCGGGAAGGGAACCTCGTGAGACGCCCGTGTGGCCGGGAGGGAACCGGGCGCGAAATCCCGACGTCTCAGAACGGACGAGTGTTACATTACCGACACGGGATGTCACTCGGCTCGTCGGTGACCTCCGCCTGGCGAGCGGGACTGTGCGGAAGGAAGCTCTGTGGGGTTCGAGGTCGATGTCGAGAACATCAGCAACGCCGCGGCCAAGCTCGGCCAGGGGACGCCGCCGTCGCTCTCCGCGCCGGGGTCGCCGAACGTGGGTGGCACGGATCGGGCCGGTGGCTTCGCGGGCGACTACGAGGTCTGGCTGCTGACCCGGCAGGAAGATCTGGACGCGGCGCAGCAGCAGGTCGACAGCCTGGTCGAAACGATCGGCAACGCCGCGAAGAGTTACGACAGCAGCGACGACGAAGCACGCGGCGTGTTCCTGAAAGCGCTGGACAGTGGTCTCGCACGGATCGACCGGTGACGGCGGTGTTCGACAAGATCCGTGAGCTCGCCGGCAAAGTGGAGAAAGGCAGCACGACCGAACTGGATGATCGGGCCCGGGCGTGCAGAGCCACCAAGGAATCGGTCGAGGACGCCAAGTCGCTGGTGGAAAGCGTCCGTGCGCAGTTGAGCGAGAGCTGGCACGGCGGGGCCGGGGAATCGGCCCTGTCCTCGCTGGATGCCTTCAAAAAGAACCGCGAGGACCAGGCCGAGGACCTCGAAGAGTCGGCGAAATCGTTCGAAGTCGTGCGCGACGCGCTGGCGAAGGCGCAGTCGGACGCCAGGAGCAAACGCGAGGACGCCGAGAAATTGCAGGCGAAACTCGACAACGTGTGGAAGGACCTCTCGAACGGCAAGGGCAACATCGTGTTCGCCTGGGCGCAGGACAAGATCATCAAGGCCGAGGCCCTCGTCCTGCTCGCCGATCTGCAGCGGGTGGTCACCACCTACGACGCGGTCCTGCTCGCCGAGGGCTTGAAGCTGCGCAACAAAACGGGCCGGATCTGGGAGCTCGCCGGCTCCGAGAAGCGGAACCCGGCCGAGATCGCCGCGCTCATCCTGCGCGAGATTCCCGGCCTCGCCGCGCTCGTCGCGAAGAACCCGAAGCTCGATCTCGCCTTGCTCAAAGGTGATTGGGACACGATCATGCGCGACCCCGAGGTCGCGCAGAAGATCTACGATTACTTCGGCTTCAAGTACGTCGAGGGCGGCGATTTCTACACCACGGGCGAGCACTCGGTGCAGAGCTACCTCGGCTGGCACGACATCTACGACAAGATGGAGAAGCTCATCGGCGCGGACCTCGACCGCACCAGCGCCCAGGGCGACAACATGGAGTTCACCGACCCCAAAACCGGGAAGCAGTACCGGCTGGAACTGTGGAAGGGCAGCTACGGGTTCGGCGGCGCGTTCGGCGGCGAAGTCGGGTTCTACACCCGCGACCCCCAGTCCCAGGACCCCTCCGGCTACTTCTCCGCCGCACAGGGCGACGACCAGATTAAGGTGACCCAGCAGATCTACGACAAAGAAAGCGGCAAGGTCTACTTCACCAACGACGGCCAGGGCGCCGACGGCAGCGACAAACGGCACTTCTGGAACCTGGCGATCCGCTCCGAGCCGGGCGTGCACCCCGACCAGCTCGGCCAGCGAGCCACGATCGAAGTGCGCGACACCGACATGCGCGACCGAATCTACAACGAGATGACGCGGTACGCCGCCGCGCACCCCGAAGAGAACCTCACCGTCACGAAGGTGTCCGACCACCCGCCCGTGCTCAGCTACGACTGGAAAAAGTGACCGGCGGGGTCACAACGAGGTCAGCGGCTTGAACTCCCACGGCTCGTCGTCGTCTTCGCGGCCCCCGCGGCTCCCCCGGCCTTCGCGGCTCCGCCGTGCCGGAACCTCGCGGTCGGCGAGACCGGTGAACACCTCGGCGACATCGATCAGCCCGGCGACCTCGTCGGCGACGCCCGAGCCGTGCCGCCCGTCGATCTCTTCCAGCCCTTCGCGCAACACGGCGACCGCCGCGTTCCTGGCTCGGGCGCGCAACGTGCGGGCCAGCTCTTCCGACGTCTCGCCGGCACGTCTCGACTCAGTCATGGGCACACACTATCCGCCCGGGTCGGGCGAAAAGGCCCATTTCGCGCGGCGGCCCACGCGCCCCGCGGCCGAACGATCAGAACACCAGAACCGACTTGACGGTCTTCCCGGACGCGGCGGCGGCCTGGTTGATCTCCCCGAAGCGGTAGCGGCGCTGGATGCAGCCCAGTGGCGGCGCGCGGCGGCGGTAAGCGTCCGGAGGAGCGGGACGAACGCCTCCGGCTCGCTGTCGCCAAGGGTCACGCCGCGGATCGTGCGTCCCGGCAGCAGCCTCGGAACGTCGAAGCTGCCGCGGCTGCCGGTGCGGGGCGCGCCGACGACGGCGCAGCAGCCGCCGACGGCGAGAGCCCCGACGAGTTCGTCCAGCACCAGCACCACGCCCGTCGTCTGCGTAGGCTGCACGCGGAGCGGCAGATCCGACGGCCGGAGGGCGTAACGCCCCCGGCGTCGCGGCCTCCTGTCCCAATGCGTACCACTTCCCGACCGTCTACTTCGGAGCGCTGAAGGCGGGCCTCACCAGCCCAGAGGCGCTCTACACCTACGGGACCAGCGGCCCGCCGACCAGCAGTAGACGCTCGGCAACGACCACCACCACACCGTGGACAACCGCTCCGCCTCAGCCAAGGGAACGCTCGCGCAAACCGTCACTGGCGTCACCGCGTGGAACCCCACCGAGAAGGTCCTCCACCCTGGGATGCCTCGCGAGCTGAGCGTCTGCGACGAGGAGTCGCGCACCGGCCCGCGCACAGCCTGACCGCCGCCGCCGTCAGGCGAGGCCGGCCGCGCCGTCGATCAGTGTCCTGGCGAAGGCTTCGGCGTCTTCGAACGGGCGCGGGTCGTTGAGCGAGGTCGACAGGGCGCGAGCACCCTCGAACAGCACGGCGAGCCGCCGCCCCAGGGTTTCGGGGTCGTGCGCGCCCGCCTCGGTGGCTGTGGCGATCAGGCGTGCGGCCAGTTCGCGTTTGTGGCGCTCGACCACCGCCGCGGCTTCCGGCATCGTGCCGGCCGCTTCCACCGCAGTGTTGTGCAAGGGGCAGCCGCGCACGACCGTGGCCGAAGCCGGGCCGGCCGGGCGTTCGGCGAACAGTGCCAGGAGGCGCTCGCGCGCGCTGAGGTCGGTGCGCCCCAGTGCGGTCTCGGCCAGGAATTCGTCGTCGGACTCGATCGACTGCACGTAGGCGCTGACCAGGGCCTCTTTGCTCGGGAAGTGCTGGTAGAGCGTCCGGGTCGACACGTGCGCCACATCGGTCAGCTTCGCGATGCCGGTGGCGTGGATGCCGTCGCTCGTGAACAGCTCGGTCGCGGCGCGCAGGATGCGCTCGCGTGCACCGCGGCCGCCTTTGGGGGCGCTGACCGTCGTCTCGCTCGTTGCCATGCCGCAAGTATAGCGATCGTTGTACTTCTCTGGCGCAGCCTGCTACGGTCAAGTACAACGATCGATTTACTTCACCCCTGGAGAGGAAGCAACAACCCCATGTCCACTCAGAACATCGCCTCGGTTTCCCACGAGGTCGTCCGGTGGTCGATCGACACAGGAACGTCCTTCGAGGACTTCCGGGATCGCTACGAAGCAGCCGTGCCGGTACTGGACCTTGATCGGATGGCGCGGCACCGCGCCGAGCACGCGACCTGGGACACCGTGCTCGCCGCGGCGACGGAGAACGCGCCGCACGGCTTCATGCGGTTCTGGAGCACCGACGTCGGCGGGCTCATGCAGCTCGCGGGCAGTGCGGGATCCTGCGCTGCCTACCTGATGGGAAACCACACCATCGCGGAACGCATGTACCGGCACGACCCCGCGGTGATGCTCCACGCCCCGCTGCGAACGACCATCCACCAGGATCGGCAAGGAGTCACGCGGTTCTCCCTCGACCAGCCCAGCACCCTGTTCGCGAGCTTCGGGGTCCCGGAGATCGCGGCCGTCGGACGGGAACTGGACCGCAAGGTCGTCGATCTCCTCCGAGTGTTGGACGTTCCCGTTCTCCCGCAGCTGTGACGAATGTCCACCCAGAACCGACTAGACAGAGAGGTATTCATGCAGGACAGGGATATTTCCGTCGACAGCGTGCCGACGGCCGAGGAAACCGCGCTGGCCGGCCTCGGAGTGGCGGCAGCGGCCGCCGCAATCCGCCAGGGTGAGATCACGTCCGTGTCGTACTCGGCCGCGCTTCTGCGGCGCGCTCGGAAGTACTCGGACCTCAATTCGTTCATCACCGTGGACGAATCCGCGGTGCTGACCGCGGCCGCGGAGGCGGACAAAGCCCGCGCCGCGGGTTCCAGCGCGCCGCTGCTCGGCGTCCCGCTCGGAGTGAAAGACAGCTACCTGACGCGTGGTCTCCCCACGACAATCGGGCTGGACGGCCTGGCAAGTTTCACACCGGCCGAAGACGCCGATGTCGTGGGCGCGGTCAAGGATGCCGGTGGCATCGTGTTCGGCAAGAACAACCTCGTCGAGATGTCCTTCGGGCTGACCGGGCACAACAGACGTTACGGCCAGGTGAAGAACCCCTACGGCCACGACCGTGTTTCCGGCGGATCTTCGAGTGGCTCCGGAGCAGCCGTCGCGGCCCGGATCGTGCCCGCCGCGTTCGGGGGCGACACGGTCGGTTCGATCAGGGTGCCGGCGTCGCTGTCCGGAGTGGTGGGCTTCAAGCCGACCACGGGCCGATGGCTGCGCGGCGGGGTCGCGCCGATTTCGCACACGCTCGACACGCCGGGCGTCTTCGCCCGCAGCGTCGAGGATTGCGCGTTGATCGACCGAATCGTCACCGGGGAGACAGGTGCTCCCCCGTCCGATCGCGCCGATCTGAAAGGGGTGAGATTCGCTTACGCCCCCAGCCACTACCTGCAATTGATCGATCCGGAGACCGAAGCACAGTTCACGAGCGCACTGCACCGCCTGCGCGACGCCGGCGCCGAAGTCCGTGAAATCGATCTCGGCGACGACTTCTCGCCGCTGGCGGACCGGCTGACGTGGAACCTCTTCTTCCGCGAGACGCAGCAGTCCGTCTCCGAATTCCTTCTGCGCCACAACTTCCCGGTCTCGTTCGAGGACGTGTTCACCGAGCTCAAGCCGGAGCTCAAGGAAGTGTGGAGTCACCTGGTCTTGCCCAGCGGGCAAGGCTTCCTTCCTGATGAAGCCTACGAAACCACGCTCTCCGTCGACCGCCCGGAACTCCAGCGTCGGCTCGGCGAGGTGTATACCCGGAGCGGCTTCGACGCCCTGATCTTTCCCACGACGCCCTGCCCCGCCCCACTGATCGACGGTCGGCCGCGGGTCACGGTCGCGGACGAAGAGGTGGACGAGCTGGTCCTCGCGAGGAACACCGTCCCCACGAGCGGCGCGGGCCTGCCGGGCATCAGCATCCCCCTCGGGCTGACCGAAAACGGCCTGCCGATCGGCATCGAGATCGACGGCGCCCACGGTCGTGACCGCGAGCTGCTCGACCTGGCCCGTCGAGCACAGGACGTTTTGGGCACGGTGCCCGCTCCGGCGTGAAGACGTGTCGATCGGTTGCCCGGACACAGCAAAGCCACGCCGGGGCTACTCGGCAAAGAGATCACCGCTGAGGTACTTGAGCCCCGTATCGACGGCGACGGTCACCACGCTGTGCCCGGGCCCCAGCTCCCGCGCGAGCTTGATCGCGCCCGAGACGTTCACCGCGGACGAAGTACCGGCGAACAGCCCTTCACGCCTTGCCAGCCGCAACGCGAGATCGCGCGCCTCGTCTTCGTCGACGGCCCTCGCCTCATCGAAGACAGCCGAGGTGAGCAACGGCGGAACCATGCCCGTACCGATCCCTTCGACCCGGTGCGGACCACCGTGTCCCGCCGTGAGCATGGGCGAGCTCGCCGGCTCGAGCGCGACAAACCGCGTCGCAAGGTGATCCGCGCGAAATGCGGCACTGACCCCGGCCAGCATGCCGCCGGTCCCGACGCCGGCGCAGAAAGCATCCGCGGTCACACCCCCGGCTCGTGCCTGCTCGAGGATTTCACGGCCCATCCGCTCGTAGCCCGCCAGAGCGTCCGCGTTGCGGAACTGATCTGTCCAGAAGGCGCCCTCTCGCGCGACGATGCGGTCAACCTCCTCACGCATCCGGTCGAACAGCGAAGGCGTGATCCGCCCGCCCTGGCTCGGGACCACGGTCAGGTCGGCGCCCAACGCTCGCATGGTGCTCAGCTTCTCCGGCGCGAAGGCATCCGAAGTCACAATGGACAGCGGATACCCTTTGACAGCACAAATGAACGCCAGGGAAGAGCCTGTGCTGCCACCGGTGTACTCCACAACCCGCCGGCCGCGCTGAAGCACACCGGCGCGCTCGGCTCCTTCGATCATGGCCAGCGCCATCCGGTCCTTGTAACTTCCCGTGGGATTCCCGCCTTCGAGCTTCACCAGAACCTGCGCCGCCTCGCCGGACACGACCTGGGTGAGCCGCACCAGAGGGGTTCCTCCGATGGCGTCGAGCACTGACGAAGCGATCCCTGCTCGCATCATCGAACCCCTCTCCTGCCGTGCTCGCGCGCGGCGCGGGCTGACAACCCACCGATTGAACGCAGATCGTGGCGATCACCGAAACACGGCTCGGCCCTGAAGTCCACCGACGTTTCTTCACACACCCCCCGTCGCGATCGGACGGCTGGGCCTCGGTGTCTTCGGCGGACCGGACGACCAGCACACCCACCACACGCGAGCTCGGTCACCGCCTCCAGCGACGCGTCGAACCGGCGGCTCGGCACCACGCCGAAGAGCACGTCGACGTCGAAAGGGATCTTCTGCCGTTCGAAGGGCACCGGTGGTAAGGGTGATCGGTTCAAGCTTGCTCCCCGTCCATTCCGGATGGGGGCAGCCTGGTGGGTGGCGCTACAAGATCGCTACACGCGTCCCGGCGCGCGTGCGGTCGCCCTACCGGCCGTACACCGCGGCGGTGAAGCCGGCCTTGACCGCGAGAGTGATGAGGTCGTCGGCGTGCGTGGCGGGCAGGAGGACGAGGGGGTAGCAGTCCGACTCGATGTCGAGGACGGCCAGGGCCGTGCCGGTGGCGAGGAGCCGGTTTCCGGCCGCTTCGAGGAACTCGTACGTGGGCAGGTCGATCTCGGCCAGGGACTTCCAGAGCTCGTCGGCCGGCGGCGCGGAGCGCAGTGCGAGCAGCCGGCCGGCGATCTCGTCGGGGGCTTCCTTCCAGTCGACCTCGGCGAGCAGGCCGTGGTCGGTGAGGGCGTCGACCAGGGCGATCCACGGCAGGCCCTCGAAGGGTTCGTCGATGCCGCGCTCGTCGAGGCGGTCGGTGTGGTCACGCAGGTAGGCGCCGGGGTCGTCGTGGGCTGCCAGCGCTCGCTCGGTCACTTGCGGGGCGTTCGGCGCCACGAGGGTGGCGACGCCCGCGAGCGCGTCACGGGTCGGGCCGGTCATCGACGTCCTCCGCAAGGGCCGGGTGGTTCGACGCGAGGGATGATCGCACCTCGGCGTGGCCGGGTGCCGCCGAGCCCGGTGTATCGGTTGCGCTGGGCCAAGTCGCGACGAGGTAGAGGACGCCGAAGGGGTCGTCGAGGTAGTGGAGGTGTGGGATGGCGCGGCTGGGGAAGCGCCGCATGACCGCGCCCAGGGTGTGGAGGGCTGGGCGGCCCTGGGAGCGCAGGGCGTCGGCCAGGGTGGGGTCGAGGTGGGTCAGGGCGGTGGGGTCGTTCGTCTGCAACGCGTCCGTGATCGCGGTGTCGAAGGGGACGGCGCGCTCGTCGAGGTGGCCGGGGGCTTTGAGGGTGCGGCTGGCGCTGCCGTCGGCTAGGACGAGCAGCGCGGTGCGCCCCTGGGGACCGGCGAGGTCGGCGGCGAGGCGGTCGCAGTCGGCGGCGGTCGCGGTGCCGGGGACGGGGTGCCAGTCGAAGTCGCCGGGCAGGCCGGCTTCGGCCAGGAGGCGGCCGGCGATGCGGAGGCTCCAGGGCGGATCCTCCTCGGCCGGGTCGCCGCGGCCGACGACGTGGATGTGGTCAGGGCGCCACGACAGGAGGACGCTCAGGGCCTGGTGGCAGGCGGCGCGCAGGTCGGGGATCGGGTCCTGCCGGCCGGAGAGCTCGCGCAGGAGCAACGGCGGGTGGGGGCAGAGGACGGCACCGAGGAAGGTGTCCATCACGCCAACCCCCGCACGGTGCGGCTCGGGGCTCGCAGATTGAAGATCGCCGCGACCACGCCAAACAGCGTGTCCATCACGCCAACCCCCGCACGGTGCGGCTCGGGGCTCGCAGGCCCATGATCGTGGCGACCATGTCGAGGACCGCGCGGGTTTCCGGGACCTCGTGGACGCGGAAGACGCGCGCGCCGAGCCAGGCGCACACGGCGGTGGCGGCGAGGGTTCCGGTGAGGCGCTCTCCCACCGGCAAGTCGAGGGTTTCGCCGACGAAGTCCTTGTTGGACAGCGACACCAGCACTGGCCGGCCCACCGCGGCCAGCTCGCCGAGGCGCCGGGTGATCTCGAGGGAGTGCCAGGTGTTCTTGCCGAAGTCGTGGGCGGGGTCGAGGAGGATCCCCGCCGGGTCGACGCCGAGTTTCTCCGCGCGGTCGGCCAGCGCCGTCGTGTGCTCGATGACGTCGGCCATAACGTTGGGGTAGTCGACGCGGTGCGGGCGGGTCCGGGGGCGGGCGCCCCCGGTGTGGGTGCAGACCAGGCCGACGCCGGCCTGGGCGGTCACGGCGGCCAGGTCCGGGTCGTAGCCGCCCCAGGCGTCGTTGATCAGGTCCGCCCCGGCGGCGCAGGCTTCGCGTGCGACCTCCGCGCGCCAGGTGTCCACGCTGATGACGACGTCGGGGTGCTCGGCGCGCACGTTTCCGACGAAGTCGACGATCCGGCGGATCTCCTCGGCGACGGTGACCTCTTCGCCGGGCGCGGCCTTCACCCCGCCGATGTCGACGATCTCGGCGCCCTCAGCCACGACCTGGCGCACGCGGTCGTAGGCGGCCTGCTCTTCCCAGGTGGCTCCCTTGTCGTAGAAGGAATCCGGGGTCCGGTTGACGATCGCCATGGTGAGGAACTCGTCGCCCGTGAACTCGTGCCTTCCCAGCCGGATCGCCGGCGCGCGGTCAGCGAGCGGTGGCGCGGACATCGGAACCCAGCGCGTGGACGAACCCGTCCGGCACCACGACGTCCTCGCGACTGAGGTCGTGGACCGAGTGGTGGCCGAGGGCGAGCAGAGTGGAGTCGATGCCGTTGCGCAGGACGTCGAGCACGTTCTCGACGCCGGCCTGGCCGTTCGCGGCGAGGCCCCAGAGGTAGGCGCGGCCGATGAGCACGGCGCGGGCGCCGAGGGCGAGGGCCTTGACGACATCGCTGCCGCGGCGGATGCCGCCGTCGAGCAGGATTTCCACCTGCGAGCCGACGGCGTCGGCGATCGCGGGCAGGGCGCGGATGGTGGCGGGGGTGCCGTCGAGGTTGTTGCCGCCGTGGTTGGACACAGAGATCGCGCTGACGCCGGCGTCGACGGCGCGGCGGGCCTCGTCGACGCGGATGACGCCCTTGAGCAGGAACGGCCCGTCCCACTGCTCGCGCAGCCAGCGCACGTCGTCCCAGGTGGGTGGGGTGGTCTGCATCCACTGGCCGTAGGCGCCGAAGAAGGTGGGCGCGGCGCCGCCGGGCGGGGTCATGTTGGGCACGGACAGGTCGGGCAGCCGGCGGGTGCGGGCGTAGCTGTAGAGCCAGCGCGGGTGCCGCAGGCTTTCCGGCGCGAACCGGAGCAGTTCGCGCGGGGTGAGCTTGTCGGGGATGTGCGGACTGCCCCAGTCGCGGCTGTGCGAGAACGACCAGTCGAGGGTGAGAATGATGCCCACGGCTCCGGCCGCGCGGGCGCGGTCGAGCCGTTGGAGGATGTCGTCACGGGTGCCCGTCCAGTAGACCTGGAAGTAGGTGTTCGGGTTGGCGGCGACGACCTCCTCGATCGGCTTGCTGCCGAACGACGACAGGCCCATCGACGTGCCGCGCGCGGCGGCGGCGCGGGCGACCGCGACCTCGCCGTCGGGGTGGACCGCCTGCACGCCGGTAGGCGAGATCAGCACGGGCAGGGCGACGTCGCGGCCGAGCACGGTCGTGGCGAGTTCGCGTTGCGCGGAGTGCCCGGCGGTGCGCGGGGCGAAGCGCAGTTCGTCGAACGCGCCCAGGTTGTCCTGAAGGGTGAGGCCTTTTTCGGACCCGGCGAGGAGTGCCGAGTAGACGGAGCCGGGCAGGCGCTTTTTGGCCCTGCGCTGGGCTTCGGCGACGGATTCGAACCAGGTGCTGCTCATCGGTTTTCCTTGCGGTCGATGCGGAGAGGACGCCACGCGACGCGGGGACGCAGGGGCGCGGCGGTGCGGTGGGTGAGGCAGCCGGCCCAGACGCCGGCGCCGTAGGCGAGGTCGTCGGCGACCGCGGCGGCGCTGTAGCGCACCGGGTCGAGGTCGGGGCGGCGGGTGAGCCAGCCCGCGAGGGGCGGGCCGAGGAGCAGGGACGCGGCGGCGAGGCGGTGACGACCGCCGGCGAGCAGCACGGCGGCCAGGGCCGGCGCGGCGTACTGCGTGGTGTAGCGGCCGGCGCCGAGCCAGGTCTGGTGGACCGCGGTGGCCATGGCGCGGGTGACGCCGTCGGTGGGAATGTCGCCCTGCTGAAGGGTTTTGCGCATGCTCAGCACCGCCCCGGCGAATCCGGCGGCGGCGACGAGTGGCTTCCCGGTGAGGAGGCCGGCGACCGTCAGTGTGGGCCAGGGGTGCAGGACGAGCGGTGCCATCGCGTCGGGGTGCCGTCGGGTCAGCGGTGCGGCGGAGGTGCCGTAGCGGAAGCGGCGGGACAGCAGTCCGCGCCAGGTGATGGGTTCTTCGTGATCGACGAGGACGGACGGGTCGTAGCGCACACGCCGGCCGGCGGCGTGCAGTCGCCAGACCAGGTCGACGTCCTCACCGACCCGCATCGCGGGGTCGAACACCGCTCCGCCCTGGGCCACCGCCTCCAGAGCCGAGCGGCGGGCCACGAGTGCGGCGGTCGGGACGTAGGACACCCGGGTTCCCGGCGCGACGCGCGCCTGCTGGTCGCCGAGGTCGAGACTGCCGGCGGCGCGGGTGTAGCGGCCCGCCGTGGTGCCGGGCGCGAGCGGGCGGATCCGCGGCGCCACCGCGGCGAGCAGCGGGTCGGTGAAGTGGGCCGCGAGCCGGTCTGTCCATTCGGGACGGGGGACGCAGTCGCTGTCGAGAAAGGCGACGAGCTCGGTGGTGACGTGGCCGAGCGCCGTGTTGCGCGCGGCGGCGGGACCGCCGTTGGCGTCGCGGCGCACCAGCTTCGCCCCGTGCGCGGCCGCCACGGCGGCGATCGCGCCCGGGTCGGTGGAGGCGTCGTCGACGACCAGGACGGGGTGCGCTCCGTCGAGCCCGGCCAGGCACCGAGCGAGCTCGTCCGCGCGCTCGTGCACCGGGACGACGATCGTGAGGTCCGGCGGCTCGCTCAGGGGCGGCGGCACGGGGTGGGCGAGCCCGGCGTCGGTGAACCGGCGCGCCAGTGCACCGGTCGCCGGTGAGTCGACCGGGCCGTTTTCGAGCGTGCGCCACGCTTTCTTCCCGGCGGCGGTCAGGCGCAGCACACGGGCCGGGGCGCCACCGAACCACAGGGCGTCGGTGAGCTGCTTGGCGCCGGGATCGAGGACGACACGGAAGCCGTGCGGTAGAGGCTCAGTCACAGGGCCAGACCTCCGTTCGCAGCCGGGAAGTCCCCGAACCACAAGGCCTCGATGAGCAGTCTCGTCCTCGGATCGAGAACGACACGAAAACCGCGCGGCGAAGACTCCATCACAGCGCCAGCCCTCCAACCACAGCCGGCGAGTCACCGAACCACGGCGAATCGACAAGCTGCTTCACGCCCCGGCCGAAGACAACGCGAAAGCCGTGCGGCAAAGGCTCAGTCACAGCGCCAAACCTCCGTCCACGGGCACGACCGAGCCCGTCATCCCGCTGCTGCCCGGACCGGCGAGGAACGCCAGCACGGCGGCGACCTCGTCCGGGTCCAGCAGCCGGTCCATCGGCTGCTGAGTGGCGAACGCGGCGGCCGCGGGCAGGTCGTAGAGCCGGGCGCTTTCGGCCAGGATCGGGGTATCGGTGGAGCCCGGGCTGACGGCGTTGGCGGTCACCCCGGTGTCGCCCAGTTCCACGCCGAGCGCGTGGACGAGCCCGGCGACACCGGCCTTGGCGGCGCAGTACGCCGCGAGCATGGGCAGCCCCCGCGTCGCCGCGGCGGAGGCCACGGCCAGGAACCGGCCGGAGCGCGGCGCCGGGCGGCGCAGCATCGCCGGGATCGCGGCGCGCGCGAGGTTCACGACGCCCCGGAGGTCGATGTCGAGCACGGCGTCTTCCTGCTCCTCAGGAACTTCCCACAGCGGAACGCCACCGGCGATCACCCCCGCCGCCGCGATGGCCGCGTCGAGGCCGCCCCAGCGTTCTTCGGCTTCGGCGACGGCGGTGGCGAGCGCGGCCCGGTCCCGGACGTCCAAGACGCGCGCGACGACGTTCGGGTGTTCGGCCACAGTGGACAGTTCGCCGAGGGTGCCCATCCCGTAGGGCAAAGCCGGATCGTCGGCGGCGAGGTCGACGGCCAGAACGGCCCAGCCGTCCGAAGCCAGCCGCCGGGTGGTCGCCGCGCCGATGCCGCGCGCGGCGCCGGTGACGAGGGCGACGCAGGCGCTCACGAGGCCACCACCGGAAGCCAGGCCTCGACGTGCGCGAGGAGCTGAGCGGTCAACGTATCCAGCAGCGCGTGACCTTCGGCCGCCGTGGCTCGGGTCGGGTCGCCGAGGACGCCGGTGTCCGTGACGGCCCGCACGCCCCCGGATCGCAGCAGCGGCAGCACTTCACTCAGCGGACGCCGGTCTCCCGCGACGGCCCGGTCCATGCGCACCGCGGCCGGCCGCAAGGCGAGCTGCAGAGCGGTCTCCGGAGCACCGGCGTGGGGCTCGCCGCTCCAGCGGGGCTGGAAGACGGAGACGTCGCGGGATTCCGACCTGAGCGTGGCGACGGCCCGGGCGACCGGTTCGGCGTTGCCGCCGTGCGCGGACACGAGCAGTACCCGGCCGAACGTCTCCGTGGCCGACCGGCCCAGTTCGACCAGGAGCAACTCGGTCGCGGCCTGCCCGATGGACAGCGTGCCGGCGAAACCGGCGTGTTCGCCGCTGGAGCCGTACGCGACCGCGGGCGCGATCACGACCTCGGGCCGCGCCACCGCGAGCGCGTCGCACAGCGCGAGGGCGATGTCCGTGTCCGTGGACAACGGCAGGTGGGGACCGTGCTGCTCGGTCGCGCCGATCGGTACCGCAAGGACAGCGCCCGCCGCGGCGCGGCGCGCGACCTCCGGGAACGGCAAGTCGGACAAGTGCATCTCAGTGCCCGAACCCGGCCAGCGGGCTCTCGTCGCAGGCGCGCTCAGGCGGGCGCCGCAGGCCGATGGTGACGGGCACCGGGCCGGTGCGGCGCCGAGAGGGAGCGCCGCGGTGCGAGTGGTCCAGCGACGGCTTCGGCGCGCTGCCCGGCGCGACCCCGGCCAGCGCCAGTTCTCCTTGTCCCCGCACGCATTCCGGGTCGGGGCCGTCGAGCGGCAGGCCGGTGAAGAACTTCGCCGCCATGCAGCCGCCGCGGCAGGAGTCGTAGGCGGAGCACGACGTGCACGCGCCCCCGGTCTGCGGACTGCGCAGCTCGGTGAACAGCTCCGAATCCCGCCACACGGGCGCGAACCCGCCGTCGGAGCGGATGTTGCCGGCGAGGAACGTGTCGTGGATGGCGAACGGGCAGGCGTAGACGTCACCGACCGGGTCGATCAGGCACACCACACGCCCGGCGCCGCACAGGTTCAGCCCCGGCAGGCCGCCGTCGCCGTAACCGGCGAGGTGGAAGAACGAGTCGCCGGTGAGCACGTTGTCGCCGTTCGCGACAAGCCAGTCGTAGAGCTCACGCTGCTGGGCGGCCGTCGGGTGCAGCTCGTCCCAGACGTCCGCGCCACGCCCCGAAGGACGCAGCCGGGTCAAGCGCAGCTGGGCACCGTAGCGGTCGGCGATGGCCTTGAACGCATCCAGCTGCCCGGCGTTCTGCCGGGTGACCGCCACGGACACCTTGAAGTCCGCGAAACCCGCGTCCCGCAAGCGTTCCATGGCCCGCACCGCAGTGCGGTAGGAGCCCGGACCGCGCACGGCGTCGTTCACTTCCTCGGTGGCGCCGTCGAGGGAGATCTGCACGTCGACGTAGTCGCTCGCGGCGAGCTTGCGCGCCACCTCATCGGTGATCTTGATGCCGTTGGTCGAGAACTTCACGCCCACGTGGTGCTCGGTCGCGTAGTCGACCAGCTCCCAGAAATCGGGCCGCACCGTCGGCTCACCGCCGCCGATGTTGACGTAGAAGACCTGCATCCGCTCGAACTCGTCGATCAGCGCCTTGCACTCGGCCGTGCTCAGCTCGCGCGGGTCCCGCCGCCCGGACGAGGACAGGCAATGCACGCACGAGAGGTTGCACGCGTAGGTCAGCTCCCACGTCAGGCAGATCGGCGCGTCGAGCCCGTACTGGAACTCCTCGACCAGCGACATCACACACTCCTCGGGCGGATCATCCGCGACGCGGCCAGCGTGGCCAGCGCGCCGCGGTAATGGGGCAGCTCGGCCGGGGCCACGCCGGCTTCCGCGCAGGCCGCGCGGGCGGTCGCCTGCTCCGGCAGGGCTCGCACCACGGCCAGCAGCGTCGGGTTCTTCAGGAAGGACAGGCGGCGCGTGCCGAAGTGGTACAGCAGCGCGCCGAACCGCTCGGGCCGGACGGACACCTGGGCATCGAGCTCCCAGGCGCCGTCCAGCTCGAACGGCGCGGGGTCAGTAGACACCGCACATTCCGTCGATCGAGACCTCTTCGACCAGCAGGTCTTCGGCCACATCCGTGGCCTCGACCTCGGCGGTGGTGTCGTCCATCAGGACCTCCTTCGATTTTCGTCACCTCGCGACGAATATCAGGGAGAGTAACGTCACCGCGTGACGAAAGACAAGACTCCCGACGAACGGTCACCCGATGAGCACTGACGCCCCCGCCCCTCGCGCCTCCCGCCGCGGCCGACCGCCGGGCACGAGCGCCCGCGAGCTCGAGGTCATCGCCCTCAAGCTGTTCACCGAGCAGGGTTTCCACGAGACCACGGTCGAGGAGATCGCGTCCGCGGCCGGCGTCACCAAGCGCACGTTCTTCCGCTACTACGACACCAAAGCCGACGTGCTGTGGAACGAGTTCGACCACGAGGTGGCCACGATCCGGTCGCTGCTCGCCGCGGTGTCCGAAGACCTGACCGTCATGGAAGCCGTGCTCCGCGCCGTGCTCGAGGCCAATCACTACAGCGCCGAGGACGTGCCGGAGCTGCGCAAGCGGATGAGCCTGATCAGCACCGTCCCCGACCTCGCCGCCAGCGCCACCATCCACTACGACGCCTGGGAACGCGCCGTCGCCGATTTCGTCGCCCGGCGCACCGGCCAGCCCACGGACTCCCTCTACCCGCTCACCGTCGGCCGCTCGGTTCTCGCCACCTGCCGAGCCGCCTACGAGCGCTGGTCCGCGCGCGCCGACGCCGACCTCACGGTGTACCTGGAGGCCGCCCTGAAAGCCCTGGCCGCGGGATTCGCCGACCCTGTGCTGACCACCGAGCCCGATCCCCCGGCCGAGCGCGTGTGAGGCGTGCCGAATCTGCCCCGACACCAGCGGAAACACCCCTATACTCGGCGCCTGTGATCGACGTCCGACCGCCGGCGCCGGAACGAGCTCGGACGTTCCTGGACGACCGGAGACCCCCGACGCCCTGCCTCGTGATCGATCTCGACGCGGTGCGGGAAAGCCATGGCCGGCTTCGCGAGGCGCTGCCCGACGCGCGGATGTACTACGCGGTGAAGGCGAACCCGGCGCCGGAGATCGTGCGGTTGCTCGTCCGGGCCGGCGCGGGCTTCGACGTCGCCGGCCGTGAGGAGATCGAGCTCTGCCTCGCCCAGGGCGCGCGTCCCGAGCTGATCTCGTACGGCAACACCGTGAAGAAGGCCCGGGACATCGCGTTCGCGTTCCGGGCCGGGGTTCGGCGGTTCACGTTCGACAGCGCCGAGGACCTCGCCAACCTCGCCGAGCACGCGCCCGGGTCGACGGTGTCGTGCCGCGTGCTCGTGGACAGCTCCGGCTCGCAGACCCCGTTCGGCCAGAAGTTCGGCTGCGCCCCGGAGATGGCGGTGGACCTCCTCACGCGGGCCGCCGCCCTGGGGCTGGACCCGGAAGGCGTCGCGTTCCACGTCGGCTCGCAGCACCTCGACCCGCGGGCGTGGGAGGCCGGGGTCGCCACCGCAGCGAGAGTGACGCGCGAGGTGGCGGAGCGCGGTGTGGCGTTGCGCGGCTTGAACATCGGCGGCGGGCTGCCGGGCCGGTACACGACCACGCCCCCGCCGCTCGCCGAGTACGCGGCCGCCATCCAGGCTTCGATCGCGCGGCACTTCCCCGTCGCGCCGGACCTCGCGTTCGAGCCCGGCCGGGCGGTGGTGGCTGACGCCGGGGTGATCCGCAGCGAGGTAGTGCTGGTGTCGCGCAAGTCCGTGACGGACGAAAAGCGCTGGGTGTACCTGGACATCGGCCGGTACGGCGGGCTGGCCGAGACCGAGAACGAGGCCATCGCCTACCGCCTGGAGACCGCGCGCGACGGAACTCCCGACGGCCCGGTCGTGGTCGCCGGCCCCACGTGCGACGGTGACGACGTGCTCTACCTTCGCACTCCGTACCGCCTGCCGCTCGGGTTGGCGGCCGGTGACCACGTCGACATCCTGAGCGCGGGCGCCTACACGCAGAGCTACTCGTCGGTGTCGTTCAACGGATTCCCGCCGTTGAAAACGTACTTCGTCGGCGGAGAGTCCGAGGAGATCGGCGAGTTCGCCGGCCGGCACGTGCTCGCCGAGTTCTCGGGTGTGGCGGCCGAGCTGCTCGACGACGTCGAATTCCTGTGCGACAGCTTGGAACGCGCGTTGCGCAAGGCCGGCGCGACCGTACGTGAGGTGACGTCCACACGGTTCGACCCGCAGGGGGTGACCGTGGTCGCGTTGCTGTCGGAATCGCACGCGTCGATCCATTCCTACCCCGAGCGCGGGTCGGTGTTCGTCGACGTGTTCACGTGCGGGCGCCGCGCGGACCCCGAACTGGCCGTGCAGCTGTTGCAGGACATGCTCGGCGCGACGGCGGCCCGGACCAGCACCATCCACAGAGGACAGGACGCACGGTGAACATCACGGAATCGGTCGGCGCGGGCCTGACGCGGGTCTGGCAGGTCTCGGACGTGCTCGTCGACACCCGCACCGACTACCAGCACCTGGTGATCGGCAAGACCGCCCAGGGCATCTCGTTGTTCTGCGACGACGAGCGGCAGAGCACCGAGCTGAGCCAGCTCGTCTACCACGAGGCCCTGCTCGTGCCCGCGCTGCTGCTGGCCGCCGAGGTGAACCGCGTGCTGGTCGTCGGGTCGAGCGAAGGTGTGGTGTGCCGGCTGGCGATGCAGGCGGGCGCGTCGGTCGTCGACCACGTGGACATCGACGCCCAGGCGGTGCGGCTGTGCGCGCAACACCTGCCCTACGGCTACTCGGCCGCCGAGCTGGCCGCGGTAGAGCGGGGCGACGGCGCGATCCGCGTGCACTACGCGGACGGCTGGGAGTTCATCCGCTCCTCCACCGAGAAGTACGACATCGTGGTGGTCGACCTGCCCGACGAGCAGGACGGCGCCGACGCGCAGCACAACCGCTTGTACGGCACGGATTTCCTGCGACTGTGCCGGAACCTGCTCGCCCCCGGCGGGGTGGTGGCGTACCAGGGTGGCTGCGCGACGCTCTGGCGCAACTCGACGCTCGTGAAGTGCTGGCAGCGGTTCACGGAGACGTTCCCCTCGCCGGTGTACTTCGGCTCGGACGAACACGAGTGGGCGTTCTTCTTCGGCACCGAGCTCGACGCGCCGGTGGACACCATGGTGCGGCGTTGGGCGACCCTGCCGTACCGCCCGGAGACGATCGACGAGCTGACCCTGCGCGGATCCACGGTGCCGCCTCTCAGTCTCCGCCGCTGATCTGCTGGTGCTCCCCGCCCGCGCGAGGAGGCGCTGGGCACGAAGGACGACCGGCCGGTCGATCATCTGTCCCTCGTGGACGGACACGGAGCCGTCGCCCGCGGCGGCGAGGATCGCCCGGGCCCAGCGAAGGTCCTCTTCGGACGAAGAGAAACCCCGGTTCACCGCGGCAATCTGACGAGGGTGACCGCAGCGGCGAGGACCACGGCGGAGCGGGCGTACCGCAGGGCCGTGTGCGAGGTGTGGTCGACGCCCGGCTGCGCGGCGAGGTCGACGCTGCCGAAGGCGGCCCGGACCACACCGGGCACGGCGCAAACCGCTCCCGCGCCGACAATCCCGGCCGCCGTCTCGCGCAACGGGACCAGCCCTGTTTCTAAGTGCTGATCGTGCTGATCGCGCTGGCCGCGGTGCCGGCCCTGCCGAACCTGCCCGACAAGCAGGCCAACGCGTCGCTGCTGATCTTCGTCCACGACAAGTTCCCGAGCTGGGTGATCGGGCTGCTCGGCGGCGCGGGCATCCTCGTCGCCCTCGTGCCGACCGCGGTGCTCGTGCTCACCGCCAGCAGCCTGTTCACCCGCAACGTGGTGGGCGGCATGTCGAAGAAGCTGGCCGGCTCGCTCACGATCTCCCGGGCCGGCGTGGTGGTGTTCACCGCGATCGTGGTGCTGCTCGTGGCGCAGAGCAGCTCGAAGCTGCTCAGCATCATGACCAACGTGTACAGCGCCGTCGGCAGCTGGCGCCCGCGCTGTTCCTGTCCATGCTGTGGCGGCGGGTCACAGCGGTCGGACTGGCGGCCGGGGCGGTGTGCGGCGGGCTGATCGTCGGCGTGCCGCAGCTGGGTGCGCTCTTCGCGCACACAGTGCCGCCGGGCACCGTCATCGGCCTGCCCGCCCTGGTGGTCAACCTCGTCGTCACGGTGCTGGTGAGCCTGGTGACGCGAGCCCCGGCCGCGGCGGCGATCGACGCAGGTACCGGGGACAGCGCTCCTGCCGAGGACCGGGAGCCCGTCGGTGAGGCCACGCTGCACTGATGAACGCTCCGGGCACCTTCCGGTCGACCATGACTCGGATCCGTGAGTTCCGCACCCGCCGGGGCTTGACCGTCCGCGAGCTGGCGGACCGGGCCTCGGTGTCCACCGGGCTGATCGGCCAGGTCGAACGCGGCGTCACCGACCCGAGCCTGGAGACGATGCGGCGGATCGCCGAGGTCCTCGAGGTGCCACTGTTCAGCCTCTTCCAGGACGGCGAGCACGACACCGTCGCCGTCATCCGGCGCGAGAACCGGTACCGCATCTCGTTGCCGCACCACGCGATCACCTACACCCGCGTCTCCCCCGGCGGCGCGAAGCTCGAGGTGCTCGAAGGACAGCTGGAGCCGGGATCGGTGTCTGCGGACACGCTCCCACCCGTCCGAAGAGTGCGTCGTGGTGCTCACCGGCCGCCTCACGGTCGAGGTCGGCGACCAGGTGCACGTACTGAAGACGGGCGACAGCTGCCACTTCGACTCGAACATCCCGCACCGCTTCCGCAACGACGGGCGGACGAGTGCGCGGTTCATGGTGAGCGTGACTCCGCCGAGCTACTGACGAGAGCTCGCACGTGGAATGCGCTGGGTGGCACGCCGGGACGGGCGCCTCGTCGGGCTCGCCGCCCTGTACTTTCCGGACGCCGAAAACAGCCATCTCGGCCTCCTGGCGCTGACCGTCCACCCGAGGCCCGTCGCGGTCGCATCGGCACCGCCGTCCTCAGCGCGATCACGCCGGAACTGCGCGGGCGCACGGTCCTGGAGTGCTGGAACGTCACCAATGGCGGCGCCGGCGTCGCCTTCGGCACGGCGCTCGGCTTCGAGATGGTCGACGAGACGGTGTTCCAGACGCTGTCGCTCGTCGGCGCCGATCGCTGCGCGTGGGAAGTCTCGCCGGCAGCCGGATATCGCTTGCACGCCTGGCAGGGCAGCGCGCCGGAGGAGCTGGTGGCCTCCTACGCCGAGGCGCGGCGCGCGATCGCGGACAGCCCGTTCGGCCGCTCGGCGTATCGGTTTCCGAGATGGACCGCCGACTGCGTACGCGAGTCCGAGGCCGACCGTCGCCGACGCGGGATCGACCACCGGGTGGTCGCGGTGGTACAGCGGGATTCCCCGTACATGGTCGACGTGAACGTGGCGCTCGGCTACCGGACCACGCGGGAAACGGTGATCCTCGCCCATGACCTCGAGAAGCTCGCGCGCTGTCGAGCTCAGAGATCGGTGGCCTGCGGATGGTGGGGTTCGTAGATCCCCACCTGGCTGCCGCCGGGGAGCCGGAAGCCGCTCAACCGCCCCCACCGCTCTTCTTCGACCGGCGCGCAAGTGACGCCGGCGGCGGCCAGATCGGCCAGCGTCGCGTCCAGGTCGTCGCACATGAGGTACAGCTCGTGGGACGGCGGGCCGTCGCCGGGGTGGACGGCGAGTTCGGCCGGCGGGAGTTTGAAGATCAGCCAGCCGCCGCCGGCGTCGACGTGAGGGAAGGCGAGGACGTCGCGGAAGAAGGCGCGGTCCGCTTCGGCGTCGCGGCTGGAGACGATCACGTGGGCTCCGCTGATGGGCATGCGGTCACTGTCGCACACCCCGGCGCCGGAAGCCGGACTCCACCGGCGATCAGTCCCGCCGGAAGCCCGCGATCATCTCGTCGCCGGCGAGCACGTCGTCGCCGTAGAGGTCCTGGAGCCAGTTCGTCTGGTAGATCGTGTCGAGGTAGCGCTCGCCGAGGTCCGGCGCGATGGCGACGGCGGTGAGGCCTTGCCCCTCGTGCTCGGGGAGCCAGCGCATGGCGCCGCTGACGACGGTGCCGGTGGAGCCACCGAAGAGGAACCCGCTGCGGGCCAGCCGGTGGCAGCTGCGGATGGTTTCGGCCTCCTCGACGGCGATCACCTCGTCCACATAGGACTCGTCGAGCAGCGCCGGCCGGACACTCGTGCCGAGGCCGGGGATCATTCGGCGGCCCGGCGCGCCGCCGAAGGTCACCGAGCCGGCGCTGTCCACCGCGACGATGTGGACCGGTCGGGGCCATTCCCGGAAGAAGCGGGCGCAGCCCATGAGCGTGCCCGTGGTGCCTGCGCCGACGAACAGCACGTCGAGTTTCGGGAACTGGCGGGCGATCTCCGGCGCGGTGGTCCGGTAGTGCGCCTTCCAGTTGTCCGGGTTGGCGTACTGGTTGAGCCAGACGTAACGCTCGTCGGAGGCGCACAGCTCACGCACCAGATCGAGCCGCGCACCCAGGAAACCTCCGTCGGCGGCGGGCTCCGCGATGATGTGCACGCGGCTGCCCAGCGCCTCCATCAGACGCCGGCTGGCCAGGTTGCAGCGCGAGTCGGTGACGCAGAGGAACCGGTAGCCCTTGCTGGCGGCGACCATGCTGAGCGCCACGCCGAGATTGCCCGACGACGACTCGACCAGGATCGAGTCCCGCGTCAGCAGTCCCTGCCACTCGGCGGCCTCCACCATCTCGGTCGCGGCCTTGAGCTTGATCGACCCGGCGAAGTTGAACCCCTCGCACTTGAGGAAGAGTGAATGCCCGAAGATCGACTCGAGATCGACGTACAGCTCTTCCTCGTTGAAGTCCGTGGGATCGGATATCACGGTCACGATGACCCCCTCCCTGGGTTTGTCGTCAGCCGTAGCGGCGCAGTTCGTGGAAGAAGTCCGGGATGACGGTCAGCTCGCCGGCCCGGGACACCTCGTCGTAGACGTACTTGCCCACCGCGAGGTCGAGGACCCCGAGCCCGAACGGCGAGAACACCACCGGCCGGTCGGCCGGCACCGAGACCCGTCCGGCCAGGACGTCGTCGAGCGTCCCGTCGAGGAACTCGCGCCCGCCCGTGAGCTGCTCGGCCAGGTGCGGCGACGTACCGGCCTTCAGGCAGTGCTCGACGTCGTCGACGAAGTTGGCCGTGCTCAGCAGGAGCTCCGGCGCGAGATCACGCAGGGAAACGTGCAGCACCACCGGATTGTGGTCGAACCACGACCGTTCGGACACGTGCGGCCGGCCCGCGACGGTGGCGAACACGATCAGGTCACTCGAGGAGATCAGCGACTCCGCCGACTCGTGGACCGTGATCCGCCCGCCGGTCCCCGATCGCTCGAGGTACCCGCGGAACCCCGCGCCGCTCTCTGCCGACAGGTCGTGCACGCCGATTTCGTCGAACTCCCAGCCGGTACCGGCCAGGAAGGTGTGGACGTAGCGGGCGATGAGCCCCGTCCCGACGAACCCGACCCGCGTCGGCCGCGCCCGGCCCTGGCTGAGCGCCGTCGCGGCGCACGCGGCCAGAGCGGCGGTCCGCGTGGCGCTGATGATGGAGCTTTCCAGGCACGCGAACGGGTATCCGGTGTCGTGGTCGTTGAGGATCAGAACCGCCGACGCCCGAGGAATACCGGACGCGATGTTCTCGGGGAAGCTCGAGATCCACTTCAGCCCGTCCACTCGCACCTGCCCGCCGATGGAGGCCGGCAGCGCGATGATCCGGGACGCCGGGCGGTCGGGGAACCGCAGGAAGTACGACGGCGGGTTCACCGTGTCGCCCGCGCTGTGCAGCCGGTAGGTGGCCTCCACCAGTTCGACGATCTCTCGCTCGCGCCCCGCGAGCGAGCGCCGCACCTGGCCACCGCCGATCACGGCGAACGGGGGCACCGCGTTCGGCCCGCCGGTTTCGGCGCGGGCCGGGGTGGGTCGGATCGCTGTCATCTCGCACCCGCTTCGGCACTCGGCGCGAGGTCGGCCCGCCGCACCGGATCGGCCAGCCCGACGAGCACCTCGCGGGGCCCCTCGAAGGGCTCCCGGCTGTGCGCGGTCCGGATGTTGTCCACCAGCATCAGGTCCCCGGCCTGCCACGGCTCGCGCGCGGTGTTGGCCTCGTAGACGCGGTTGAGCAGCGCCACCACGTCCTCGCCGATCGGGTCGCCGCCCCCGAAGCGGGTGTTGAACGGCAGCGCGTCGGCCCCGTAGACGTCGACCAGGTACTCGCGGATCTCGGGATCCATGGTCCACTCGTTGAGGAACGCGATCTGGTTGAACCAGCAGCGCCGGCCGGTGACCGGGTGGCGCACCACCGCGCTGCGCCGCTGCCGGGTGCGCAACCCGCCGTCAGCCTGCCACTCGAACTCGATCGCGTGGGCACGGCAGTAGTTCTCGATCTCCGCCCGGTCGTCGGTGCCGAACGACTCGGCGACCGTTGCGCCGATCTCGTCGTTGTAGCTGCGGGTGAGCAGCCAGCCCTCCTGCTCGAACCGGCGGACGAGGTCCGCGGGCAGCGCGTCGAGCACGGTCGGCGAGTCCGACACGGCCGTGGCGCCGCCTTCGGTGGGCGCGCCGAGGCAGGCGAACAGCAGTAGACCGGGAACCTCGAGCCGGTAGCTCAGCTCGTGGTGCATGCACATCGGCTGGTTCTGCGGCCACGCCGACGACGAGTACACCCCGGCCGAGTAGACCTCGCGCGACGCGAAGGCCTCGCGATCGTTCATCAGATCGGTGGCCAGGCGTTCGAACACGGCGGCGACGTCGGCGGCGCCGCTCAGCCCGAGGCCGCGGACGAGCAAGGACCCGTGCTCGGCGACGGCGGCACGCAGCGAGTCGCGGTGTTCGCTCGCCCAGCCCGGCGCACCGGTGCCCGGCTCGGCCGGCAGCACCGGAACGCCACCCGGGCTCACCCGCACTTCGGCGAGCGATGCCGACGTTGAGGAAAACATGTCTTGTCCTTTCGGCTCGAATTCACGTGACGAGCACCGGTTCGGCGGCCCGCAGCACGATCCGCGCGGTCTCGGCCGGGTTGGTGCGCGGGAAGTAGTGGCCGCCGCCGGCGATCGCACGCACCTCGACGTGCTCGGCCAGCAGCCGCCATTCGCCGTGGCGATCGCGGAAGTCCACGGTGATTGGGTCGTCGTCGGCGGCGACGACGGTGACGGGCGTGGTCAGCTTCTCCGCCGGCGGGTTCGCCAGCGCGGAGGCGAGGTAGCTGTGCGCGGACACGCAGTCGTGCCGGAACGCCGCGCCGACTTGCTCGGCCCGCTGCGCGTCGAGCGCACCGAGCGCGGGGTCGCCGCTGTCCGCGGCCAGCTCCGCGGCGATCGCGGAATTGCTCAGCCGGCCCAGCTCGCTGATCGAGGCGCGCCGTTCGTCGGCGTCGCCGAGCAGCTGCGCGCCCAGGAACAGCCGAGGCACGTCCACCCCGCGCCCGGCGAGCCGCCGGGCCGTCTCGAAGGCGAACGCGGCACCGGAGGAATGGCCCCACAACAGCACGCGCTTCGGCGCGAGGTGATCGATTTCCGCGACGACCTGGTCGACCACCCGCACCATCGGCGCGAACGCCTCGCGGTCGGCGGCCAGGTCGTGCCCGGGCAGCTCCACGCCGTACACCGCGAGCCCGCTCCCCTGCAGCTCCGACGCCAGCGGCCGGAAGTTCACCGAGTTGCCCCCGGCGTGCGGGAAACAGACGAGCACGGCGTCCGGTTCCGCGGCCGGCTCGGTGAGCGGCTGCAGCAGCTCGCCGGCCTCGGCGCGGGCCTGGTCGTCGAGCAGTGCGGCCTGGTCGGCGAGTACCGGGTGCCGGGTGATCTCGGCGAGCGACACCGCTCGGTCCAGGGCGACGGCCAGCTTCACCGCCGAGAGCGAGGTGCCGCCCCGGTCGAAGAAGTGGTCGTGCCGGCCGATCTTCTCCGGCGCGAGGCCGAGCACGCCGGCCCACGCAACCGCCAGCCGCTGCTCGGCGGGTGTCGCCGGAGTGTCGTGGTGTTCTTCGGTGCCTTCGAGCTCCGTCGCCAACGCGGTCAGCGCCAACTTGTCGATCTTGCCGTTGGCGGTCAAGGGAAGCTGCTCCCGCCAATGGAACGCCGACGGGACCATGTAACCGGGCAGCGAGCCGCTCAACCGGGCGTGCAACGTCTCGCCGGGCAGCGCCTCGGCGGCGGAGTAGAACGCCACCAGGTGCTTGCCCCGGCCGTCCCGCTCGGCGACCACCACGGCGCCGTCGCCGACGCCGGGCACGCGCAGCAGCGTGTTCTCGACCTCGCCGATCTCGATCCGGAAGCCGGAGATCTTCACCTGGCTGTCGCGGCGGCCCAGGAATTCCAGCCGGCCCCCGGGCAGCCAGCGCCCCCGGTCCCCGCTGCGGTACAGGCGTTCGCCGGCCCGGTGCGGATCGGGCAGGAACGCCGCGAGGGTCCGCGCGAGGTCGTTCACGTACCCGCGCCCCACGCACACGCCGGAGAACACGATCTCACCGGGCGCGCCCAGCGGCACCGGCTGCAGGTGCTCGTCGACGACGTAGACGTGCACGTTGTTCACGGGCCGCCCGAGCGGGACCTGGCCGGCGTCCGGTGGCCGGTCCATGACCTCGTGGTTGGTGTCGTCGGAGGTCTCGGTGAGGCCGTAGGCGTTGACCAGCTTGACGTCCGGGTACGCCGCGAACCAGCGCTGCACCAGCTCCTTCTTCACCGCCTCGCCGGTCACCGACACGCACCGCAGGTCCGGCAGCGGGCGCGGATGACTCTCCACAAAGGACAGCACAGCTTCCAGGTAGGACGGCACGACCTGCGCCACCGCGACCCGATCCCGCGCGATCCGGTCGACGAACCGCTCGGCGTCGAGGATCACCTCCTGCTCGACGATCAGCGTCCGCCCGCCGACGAGCAACGGCGCCAGCAGCTGCCACAACGAGATGTCGAAGCACTGGGGCGCGGTCTGCGCCACGACCTGTCCCTCGGCGATTCCTAGGTCGTCGATCTTGGCGTGCAGGTGGTTCAGCATCCCCGCGTGCTCGCACATCGCACCCTTGGGCTCGCCGGTGGAGCCGGAGGTGAAGTAGATGTAGGCGAGCTGGCGCGGCGTCACGTCGATCCCGAGGTCGGTCGAGGGCCGGTGCTCCGCGCAGGCCGCCTCGATGTGCAGCCGCACCGCGCCGGGCAGCAACGCCAGCGCGTGGTCGAGCGTCTCGCTGCTGCCGCGTTCGGTCAGCACCAGTTCGCAGCCGGCCCGCCGCAGCGTCTTCGCGATCCGCTCGGGCGGGAAGTGCGGTTCCACCGGCAGGTACACGCCACCGGCCTTGAACACGGCCAGCACGGCGGTGAGCCAGCCGAGGTTCCGCTCGGTCACCACCGCCACCACGCTTTCCCGGCGCAGGCCGCGGGCGAGCAGCGCCCGCGCCAGCCGGTTGGCCCGCTCGTTGAGCTCGCGGTAAGTCCACGCGTGCTCACCGTGCACGGCCGCGAGGGCGTCCGGGTGCCGCCGCACCCGTTGCTCGAACAGCTCGTGCACGCGCAGGTCGGGCAGAGGCCGCCGGGGGCCGGCGAGCCCGTCGAGCTGGAACCGCAGCTCGTCGGGTGCGAGCAGGCTCTGCGGCGCGTGTTCGGTGTCCGGGGCCGCGACCAGCCGCGCGAGCGCGGCGACGTGGTAGCCGGCGATCCGGGCCGCGGCGGCCGCGTCGAGCACGTCGGCGCGGTAGCGCACGTCGAGGCGCCGGCGACGGTTCGCGAACCCGACGCGCAGCACCGTCGTCCCGGTGAGCTCACCGTCGCCGGCGGGATCGAACACGGTCTCCGTGACCGGGCCGGGCACACCGAGGTCGCGTCGCAGCTCGTCAACCGGGAAATGCCGGTGCGCCAGCAATTGCGACTCGGCCCGGTACGTCTCGGTCACCAGTTCCCGCCACGTGTCCGGCTCCGTTGTCAGGCGGCACGGCACCGGCGCGCCGGCCGGCGTCGCATAGCCGGTCACGACTTCGCGTTCACCGGTCAGCGCGGCGAGCACCCTGGCGTGCGCGGCGAGCAGCACCGCGCTGCCCGGGATCCCCAGCTCCCGCGCCAGCCGGCGCACTCCCGCCGCCACCGGGGCGGGCAGCCGCACGGTCGTCGTCCCCACTCCCGCCCCCGAACCCGAGGTCCAGCGCGGCACGGTCGTGGCCCCTCCGGCCACCAGCACGTCACGCCAGAACCGGAAGTCCGCCCTCGGTAGCTCTCCCATGTGTTCCCCTCCGCTCACCGTGGCCACGGGCTCGGCCGCCACGTTCCGTCGGCGATGATCGCGTGTCCGTTGTGTTCTTTGTGTCCGTCCGGGACGCGGCGCCGCGGACTGGGCCGCCGCTTTCCGTCGGCGACGGCGAAGTGCTCGAACGACTTGCCGTTGTGCCCTTCCCGTCGCCGGTGCCGGCCGGCCGCGACCCGACTATCGGCTTCACGACCGGGCCGGATCTCCCGGGCCGGGTTGCCCTCCCACCGGGTGTGCGGCGGTACGTCTTCGCCCTTCATCAGGAAGGAGTCGGCCGCGAGCACCGAACCCTCGCCCATCGTCGCTCCGTAGTGGACCCAAGCGCCGACCCCGACGGTGCTGCGCGCGCCGACGAAGATGCGGTCGGCCTTGAAGGCACCGTCCTCCTGGGAATGGCATTGCACGTGCGAGCCGACGTTGAGGGTGACCTCGTCGCCGAACGTCACGAGGGTCTTCTCCGGCATCGCCGCGCCGTCGTCGAACACGCGCTTCCCGACCTTGACCCCGAGCAGCCGCCAGGCCAGGTTCTTGAACGGGGTGCCGTTGAGGGCCTGGACGTGCACTGTGGACGCCGCCGCCTTCCAGAACCGCTCGTGGCGCCAGAAGCGGCGGTCGTAGATCGAGCAGTACAGCGGCCGCAGCGGGTGGATCACGATGGACGCGCGTTCCACCAGCGTGAAATACACGGAGCTGAACAGCAGCGCGGCGACCGAGGCCAGCGCCACCGCTGAGACCCCGAAGCGCGGGTAGAGCTCCACCGAGGCCCAGCCGAGCAGCATGACCGCGAAGAAGTAGAACCAGCGCACCAGCAGGAACATCGCGGCAGTGACGGCGTTGTGCCGGTTCTTCGCGGCCAGCCGGCGGCGGAACTCGTCGCCGGTGCGCAGGTGGTCGAACTGGTGGTCGCGGGCCACCGTGCGGGGGATCTCGAAGCTCGGCGAGCCCAGCAGCCCCACGTTCTCGCGGACGGGGCCGTCGACGGGCACCAGGACCTTGGTCGCGAGCAGGCAGTTCTCCCCCGTCCGCCCCGGGGAGGGGTAGACGATCATGTTGCCGAGGAAGTTGTGCGCGCCGATGGCCGCCCGGGACACCTTGAAGGACGTGCTCGAGTAGGCGGCGTTCACGATCGAAAGACCGTCCGCCACCATCGTGCCGCTGCCGACGGAGCTCTGGTACGGCGTCTCGTGCTTGATCGCCGTGCCGAAGTTCGAGCCGGTCTGCTCGACGTCGGGCATCCGGTAGCCGAGGTAGCGCAGGTAGTGCACGATCGCGGAGCTGTCGCCGAACACGGTCATGAAGAACTTGAGGTTGGTGATCAGCCGGATCGCCCGCAGGATCGAGTAGCGCAAGGTGTAGAGGCGGTAGACCTTGTCCGGTTTGAGCGCGAGGCTGAGCACGCGTGGGACGACGGCGACGAAGAGCAGCCCGAACAGCGAGACGCCGAAGAAGATCACGAACGTGACCACGATTGCTTTGCCGTAGAACGCCCAGCTCCCGAAGGCGATCACGGGGGTCCCGAGCACCGTGCTGAGCCGCGCGACCTTGTCGATGAGCAGGTCCACACCGCCGACCGCCAACGGGAGGTACACGAGCAGCATGGTCAGCAGCTGCGAGACAGAGTAGGAAAACCGGCGCACCCGGCCGCACCGCGCGGGCCCGACCCCGCGGTAGTCCGCCTCCGCGCGCAGCGCCGGCGACCCGTGCCAGCGCTCACCGGCCGGCACCGCCTGCCCGGGGTGAAGCGACGACACGTGCCCCAGCTGGGAGCCGTCGCCCATCGACGTGCCGATGTCGAGCACCGACAACTCTCCCACGAACACGTCCTTGCCCAGCGTCACCGAACCGGTCTGGAGCACGCCGGCTTCGGCCCGGTAGCCGGTGAAGAACGAGTCCTTCCGGATCACCGAGCCCGCGCCGATGGTGAGCAGGTCGGTGCACACGGGCACGTTGCGCGAGAAGATCGCGACTCCCCGGCCGATCTTCGCGCCCAGTGCCTTCAGATACAGCACGTACAGCGGCGAGCCCAGGAACAGCAGCGCCACCGGATTCCGCTGCACCAGCGTCTTCACAAGCCAGAACCGGAAGTAGCCAAGCGACCACACACGAATCCGCTGCGGCTTCCACCGGCCGATGAGCACCCACTTCGCCACGACCGGCAGCAGGCACAGCCCGATCAGGCTCGCACCGCCGAACAGCACGAGCCGCACGTAGACCTCCAGCAGGTTCGCCGAGGCGTAGACCCACGAAGCACCGCGTACCACCAGGAGTGCGGCGAGATAGGAATAACCCAGGAAAGTCACGAACTGGAGCAGTCCGCAGAGGACGTACGCCACCGCGCCGGCGCGGGGGAGGTCAGGAGCCTCCACCAGGCTCTGTTGTGCGCCCTGGTCCCGGACCTGTGCTTCGGCCGCCGGCTCCGCCTCGGCTGGTTCGTCGACGGTGAGCGCGGTCGCGAGACTCCGCGCGGTCGGGTTGGCGTAGACGTCCTTCATCGACGCCGACGGCACGTCCGCCCGCTTGCGGACCCGCGCGCAGAAATGCGCCATCACGAGCGAGTTCACGCCCAGGTCGTCGAAGAAGTGGCTCTCGGCCGACACCTCGTCGACCTTCGCCACGTCCGCGAGCACCTCGGCGTAGACGCGCTCCGTACGGTCGGGGGTGATGGCGTGCCTGCCACTCCCCCGTCGAGATTCTGCCCAGTCCCCCGTCAGGAATTCGTCAGATTCCCCCAGGCCCCGGGCTTGGGTCTTCCCACCTCTATTCTCCCACCTCCACGTCCCCGACCGGCCGGACGTACCAGCATCGTCTCGAGTCCGTTCGCCACCCACTGTAATCCCCATCCGCGTGCCGTCGACCCCAAAACGGTCCTTACGGGCACATTACGTCCCCTGGTTCGGAGTTCTCCCGAGAACCTCTTCCGAGGTAGTGGAGAATTTCAACGGCAACCGGGTCGGCCGAGCGATCCGGCGCGCACTCTCCTTGATCCACCAGGTGGTTCGCGCACGGTGCCGAGCTCGTCGCGTCGAGTTCAAGCTCAGGACTGACCCCGGTCGATCAGCCTTTCCGACCGGGCCGTTACAGCGATTCGAGATTTGTTTTTCAAGCGGTGACCGCGATTTGATCATTCACCGTCGTGAATTTGATCTTCACTGTCCGTAACCGGCCAGTCTGAGCGAGGAACAAACGGGGGATGAAATACTCCAACCCGCCGGAATCACACTATTCGCGGTGTTGCACGAATGTGATCCGGGAGCCGCCGGGCGTCCGGAGCGCGCGTTGTGTCCGCCGTGGACACTTGCCTACGGGGTCAGCAGCACCACGCGTCCGCGCACCTCGCCGCGTTCCAGGCGGCGGTGCGTTTCCGCGGCGTCCGCGAGGGCGCGGTGCTCCACCCGCCGCGGACGCAAGCCGCCTGCGGCGAAGCGGGGGTTCAAGGCCGCGGCGGCGTCGGCGAGGTCGGCGGTCGTCGCGTTCGAGATGGCGAAGCCGAGGACCGAGCGATCGTGCATGTACAGCTCGCCGGCCGGCAGCACGGGGCGGCTGCGGGCGCCGGCGAGCAGCACGATGCGGCCGCGCCGGGCCAGCAGGCGCACCGCTGCCTCCAGGTCGTTGCGACCGGAGGTGTCGACGAACAGGTCGACCGGCCCGGCGGACGCGAGCCTCTCGGACAGCCGCTCGTCGCGGTAGTCGAACACCTCTGCGGCGCCCAAGTCACGGCAACGGCCGAGGTCGGCAGCCGACGCCGTCGCGAAGACCCGGGCGCCCGCCGCGGCCGCCAGTTCGATCAGCGCGCCGCCGACGGTTCCCGCCGCCCCCGGCGACCAGCACCGTCTCGCCGGGCAGCACGCGGCCGAAGGTGACCAGAGCCAGGTACGCGGTGGCGGCCGGATGCGCCATCGCGACGACGTCGAGCGGGTCGGCGCCCTCGGGCACGCGGTAGAGCCGGCCGTCGGGCACCACCGCGCGTTCGGCGGCCGCGCCCTGGCGCCCCGCGTGGCCGAGGCTGTTGCACCACACCCATTCACCGGCCCGGAACCCTCGGGCGTCTGCCGCGACGCGCCCGACGAGGTCCCGGCCGAGCACCAGCGCCAGCGGGACTTCCGTCACGTACAGCCCGGAACGGATAAAGGTGTCGACCGGGTTCACCGACGTCGCAACGACATCCACCGCGACATCACCCGGGCCGGCCACGGGCTCGGGCAGCTCGCCGAAGCGGATCTCCGCCACGCCACCGAGCCGTTCGACGTAGGCCGCACGCACGTTTTCTCCTCCTGAAGGGTATCGGTGCCGACGCGGGTCAAGCCCGGCTCTCGAGCTCCACCGGCCCGGCGAAGTGGAATGCCGTGATGTCCAGCCGGTGGCGGAGGTAGAACCGGTGTGCGTGGGGGTTGGCGACGCCGGAGTCGAGCTCCAGCCGGACGCACCCGCCACGCCGGCCCAGCGTCTTCAGCTCGCCCATCAACCGGGCGCCGTTGCTCGTGTCCTTCGGTCACGAGCTCTTCGAACAGTTCGCCGGACAACGCGGGCCGCAGCCGCCGCAGCAACGGCAGCAGGTCCTTCGTCACCCGCGGATCGTCGGCCGGTCCCAGCTCCCGGAAAACCAGCTCGGCTTCGCCCTTCGCCCTGCAGCTTCTCGTTCTTCCAGCCCACCCGGCGCCCGGGTGGGAACGTCGCCGCGTCCGCGGGGCCCGGCCCACGCGGACGCGGCGACAAACCGTCGAACCTGATCAGTCGCGACCCGCGAGCTCGAGCTTGCGCGCCAGCAGAGCCGGGTCGGTGAACATGACCTCGTGCGAACCTTCGAGCGTCACCAGCCGGAACGTGCCGAGCCGACGGGCGTTGGCCAGGTAGCCGTGCTCGGGGTCGCCCGGCGGAAGAGCCGAGTCCTCGCCGCACAGGACATAGCTGCGGGGAACGTCGGTCAACGCGTAGAACTTCGTGAGGTCCAGCTTCTCCACCGTCGGACCGAGCGGTTCCGGGGTGAGCATCTCGTAGGTCTCCCGGGCCCGGGCCAGGTCGGCGTCGCCGATGAACGCGTCGCGCCAGACCTCGAACGGCAGCATCACCGTGTTGTCGCTCGACTGCGCGGCCAGGATCGGGAACAGCTCCTGGTAGGCGGGCGGAGCGTTGTCCAGCACGCTCGTCCCGTTCGCGGGGGACGAAGGCGTTCAGGAACACCAGCCGCCGCACCCGGTCGGGCAAGCGTTCGACGACGCGGGCGATGACGCTCCCGCCCCAGCTGTGTCCCACGAGGACGAAGCCGGCGAGGTCGTGCCGGTCGACGTAGTCCGTGATCGAGGCCACGCAATCGTCGTGGGTCACCTCCCGTGGCGCTCCGGCGCCGTGGCCGGCGACGGTCGGGCTGTGCATCTCGTGCCCGAGCTCTTCCAGATGCTCGGCCACCTCGGCCCACGACGACCCGTCGTGCCACGAACCATGCACGAGAACAAAAACTGACACTCCGGCTCCTTCAGGGGAATGGGCGGCTATACGCCGGCTTCGGACGTGGCCTCGGCGAGGCCGTAGTTGCGCAGCCAGCCCTTGCGGACGTCGGCCTCCGGCACATGGTCCACCGTGTACGCGGGCGACAGGAGCTCAGCCGCCTCGCCGACCGCGATCTTCACGGCGTGGTTGGTCGGCTGGCTGTCGCTGTGCTTCGACACCAGCCACGCGCGGATCCACTCGAAACCCGGATGTCCCGCGTCGAGGATCTTGGCCGTGCCGCGGAAGCGGAAACCCTTGCGGGCGACAAAATCCACCACGTTGACCTCGATCGCCGGCTGGTGGCGCAGGTTCTCCACGGTCTGCGGCGAAGCGATGTCCATGAAGATCAGGTGTTCGGGGTCGAGCACGCGCACCGAGCCCTTGGGCGAGACGTTGGGAGTCCCGTCAGGACGGACGGTCGCGACGAACATCAGTTTCGCGGCTTCGATGACGTCGGTCATTTCTTGGCTGATCGTGGGCACGGAAAACACCTCGTTACGTATCTCTTGGGCCTGCCCGACACTCAACCGCGTGCCGGCGCGGAGAAGTGTGGAATTCTTCTGAGCAGAACCAGCGGAGGATCCCGGCGCCGATTCCCTGCCCGGTCGGCGCCGAGTTCGCCGGTCGCCTCCCGCGACGCTAGCCGGATTCCGGCGCCGGCACCTGGTCCACTTCCCGACCGGCTCCGTGGACCGGTTCGGCGCGCAACCGTTCTGCACACAAGAATTCCAGGTCCCGGCCGAAGATGCCGAGGTTAGTGTCTCCGGTCAACAATACCTGGACCTGGGAAATCCAGGATGTTACCTCTCCAGGTAGCCCGACAGCTGGCCGGCAAGCCCAGCGAACGAAACCGGGAGATCGCAGTGACCGAGCGCATGAACTACTCCGCCGTCGCTCCGGAGGCGTACAAGTCGATGCTCGCCATGCAGAAGTACCTGGCGACGTCCTCGATCGACCACACCCTGCACGTACTCGTGAAGATCCGGGTGGCGCAGATCAACGGCTGCGCCTACTGCGTCGACGTCCACACGCGCGACGCCCGTGAACACGGCGAAGAGGAGCGCGGGATCTACGCGCTTTCCGTCTGGCGAGAATCGCCGGAGTTCACCGACGAGGAACGCGCCGCGCTCGAACTCGCGGAAGCCATGACGCTCATCGCCGGCCGCGGTGTTCCCGCCGAGACCTGGGAGCTGGCGGGCAAGTTCTTCGACAAGCGGCAACTGGCCGACGTCGTCCTCGCCGTCATCACGATCAACGCGTTCACCCGGCTGGCCATCACCACCGGCATGGTCCCCGGCCGGTCCAAGCCGGTCCTCTCGAAGTAGCCGGCCCCTCCGACTCCCCGAAGGAACCATGATGTCCACCTCCACCGCCGGGCGAACCACCCTTCCCGGCACGAAAGCCGAAACGAGCGGGCAGCGAACAGCACGCGCCGCCTTCTACGGCCTCCTCGTCGACTACTGGGAGATCATGCTCCCGGTGATCGCGCTGGGGCCGGCCATCGAGTACTTCCTCCCGTCCACGCTGCCACCCCAGACGAAGTCGACGCTCACGTTCCTCACGTTCGCCGCCGCGTTCCTTGGCCGGCCGATGGGCAGCGTGATCTTCGGCCACCTCGCCGACACCCTCGGCCGGCGCCGCACGACTGTCGTGTGCTCGGTCGGCATGGGGTTCACGGTCCTGCTGGTGGCGTTCCTCCCGGGCTACGAGGCCGTCGGCATCTGGGGGCTCGCCGGCGTCCTGCTGCTGCGGCTGCTCGGCGGGATCTTCATGGGCGGGCAATACACCGGGGCCAACCCGCTGGCCATGGAGTCCGCGGAGAAGTCCCGGCGCGGGATCGTGGGCGGGTTCATCGCGTCGGCCTGGCCAGTCTCCTACGTCGCGGTGTCACTGCTGACGGCGGTGCTCGTGGTGGTGTTCCCGAGCGGCTCGGCGACGTCGGCGTACGCCACCTGGGGCTGGCGGATCCCGTTCCTGATCGGCGCGGTGATGGCGTTCGTCCTGTTCGCCTACGCCCGCAAGACCGCCGAGTCGCAGGCGTGGGCCGCCAACAAGGCCAAGGAGGAGCAGGCGGCGAAGACCCGATCGCCGCTGCGGGAGCTGTTCCGCGGGGACAACCTGCGCAGCCTCGGGCAGGTCTTCCTGCTCATGACCGGGATCTGGTTCGCCATCCAGATGCTCACCGTCGCGCCGTCCGGCCTCCTGATCTCCTACCTGCACCTGTCCAGCCGGAGCGTGATCTGGGGCATCCTGGCCGCCAACGTGGTGCTTTTCCCCTGTTACCTGCTCCTCGGCGCGTGGGGACAGCGGTTCGGCCGCCGCAGGACCTTGATCGTGTGCGGAATCCTGACGGGGACCGTGTCCGTGGGCTGTGTGATCGGCATGCTGCGCACGCTGGGCTCCGGCGGGCCGTTCTGGATGGCGATGGTCTTTTCACCGTCGCGCTGTGCATCAGCGTCGCGCCCAACGCCGTGCTGATCCCGTACCTGTGCGAGCGGTTCCACGTCGGCGTGCGCGCCTCCGGCTACGGCATCGGGTTCACGCTCGCGGTGATCGTCCCCGGGCTGTACTCGTTCATGCTCATCGGGCTCGGGAAGGTCATCCGCTACGAGTACGGCGTGGTGGTCCTGCTGGCCATCGGCGCCGTGTGCACGGTGGCCGGCGCGGTGCTCGGCCCCGAGACCAAGGACGTCGACCTCGACACCCGGCCGCGTGACGGCCTGACACAGCCGGGCCGCCGACCACCCGGGCGGCGGGGCCGGGGGGTTGACAGGCCGCGGCGATCTAGCGCGC